>NZ_WJYH01000003.1:0-167533 GCF_009668065.1 Acinetobacter sp. RIT698 | reverse complement strand
CTATGTTTTTTTATGTGAATTTATCATAAGAAAAGCCAGCAAAAGTTCTACTAAGTGGCATTTGCGTTATTTTCGAGGTAAAGTCACTGAATATGCTGAAATCAGCAAGGCTTAACTTAGATGTAAAAACTATTAATAAAATCTTAATTTATTCAAAACGCGTATCTTTACTCGAATTTTCATGCGTTTTTAACTATAAAAAAAAGCTATGTATTCTATAACTAAAATTTAATTATTGTTGTTTGTTAAAAGTGTGTAGACAAAGCTTTTTATCATGCATAAAGACTAAGTGGACTGAGCTTTGTCGAATTTTTCAAAAAGTGTATTGAAATTTAGCTGATCCGTCCGCATCTTATTAGAAAAGCATTTCCTTAGATATTAGAGATTATAAATTCTATGTTATTTCATTTACCCAAAGTACCCGCAGAAATTCGTATCAGTCATTTAAATGCCCGAATTAATGAGCAGCGAAAAAGAATTGCTCAATCTACTGCATCGAAATTGGAACTGTTTCAACTGACTCAACAGTTTGTAAAAGAAGCGCGAGTACGTAAAAAAAATAATCAAAAAATCTATGTCCTAGATTTTAAAGGAGATGTACAGGCTTCAGCTGTAGAAAACTTAAGAGAAGAGATTACATTGATTCTTGCGACAGCAAAAGCAGGCCGTGATCGTGTCATTGTTCGTTTAGAAAGCCCCGGTGGTATGGTGCATGGTTATGGTCTTGCAGCTGCACAATTGGTTCGTTTACGTGATGCAGGCTTTAATCTGACGATTTGTGTGGATAAAGTGGCTGCGAGTGGCGGTTATATGATGGCGTGTATCGCAAGTGAAATCGTCTCTGCACCATTTGCTGTGGTTGGTTCGATTGGTGTTGTTGCCCAAGTCCCTAATTTTAATCGACTGTTAAAAGAACATCATGTTGATTTTGAGCTATATACCGCAGGTCAGTTTAAGCGTACTGTGACGATGTTTGGTGAAAACACCCCAGAAGGTAAAGCAAAATTTGAAGAAGAGTTACAACAAACGCATCAATTATTTAAGCATTTTGTTGAAAAATATCGCCCGCAACTCAATGTCGAAAAAGTTGCAACAGGTGAACACTGGTATGGTGAAGACGCGCGCAATTTAAATTTAGTGGATAAATTGCAAACTTCAGATGAATATTTGCTGAGCTTATTGCCACAACATGACGTATATGTGATTCAAACACGTCGTAAGCCAACACTTGGCGAGAAGTTAGGTTTACAAGCTGCACAAATGGCAGATGCCTTAATTCCATCCGTTGTGAATAAATTGATGAGTGAGATCACGAAGCTAAATTCCTCTTTACCGATGTTTAAAGATGATAAATTCTAAGTTTTAATTGAACATTTACAACGTAATGAGTAATTGGTGAAAGCTGATTACTCTTTTTTTATAGAAAAGTCTTTTCTTTATTCGCAAAAATGCTCAGAAAAAATGACCTCATGTGGTCATGACAAGTCTGCAAAAAATGATTAGCATGCTAGGGATCATAAAATCAAAAACTCAGATTGAAAGGAATACAAGACATGTTGGCATATGATGCAGATTTAGAACTTTTTCGTGATAACTTTAAACGTTTTATGAGTGAACACGTTGCTCCATTTTATGAGCAATGGGAAAAAGAAGGTTTAATGCCACGTTCAGTATGGTCATTATTGGGTGAAAATGGCTATCTTTGTGTTGATGTACCTGAAGTGTATGGTGGTTACGGCGTTCCAACTGAATATTCATTGATGTTGGTTGAAGAGTCTGCACGTGCAGGCTATGGTGCATTGTCTACCGCGATTTCATGCCATTCAGAAATTGCAGCGCCTTATATTTTGCATATTGCCAACGAAGAACAAAAACAATACTGGTTACCTAAAATGGTGTCAGGTGAAGTGGTGGGCGCAATTGGGATGACGGAACCGGGTGCAGGTTCAGACCTACAGGGCATGCGTAGTAGTGCGATTTTAAATGGTGATCATTATGTTTTGAATGGTTCTAAAACATTTATTTCAAATGGTCAACATGCAGATTTAGTGGTATTGGCAGCAAAAACTGACCCACAAGCGCGTGCAAAAGGTGTGTCACTTTTATTGGTTGATACACATCTAGATGGATTTAAAAAGGGCACCAACCTCGATAAAATTGGTTTGCATTCTCAAGATACCTCAGAACTGTTCTTTGATAATGTTAAAGTTCCAGCAAATCAATTGTTAGGTAGTGCAGGACAAGGTTTTGCCTATTTGATGCAAGAGTTACCTCGTGAACGTACTGCAATTGCAGCAACGGCACTTGGTGCAATTCGTGGTGCAATCGATATCACTACTCAGTATGTACAGGAACGTCAAGCGTTTGGTCAGAAAATTGGCAGCTTCCAAAATACTCGTTTTGTTTTGGCTCAAGCAAAAATTGATGAGTTGGCAACAGCAGCATTCTATAACCAAAATCTAGCTTTGTATAAACAAAGTAAATTGGATGTTGAAACAGCAGCAGCTTTAAAAAGTTTTAGTACGGATATGCAGATGAAAATCATCGACAGCTTGCTACAACTGTTTGGTGGTTATGGCTATATGACGGAATATCCAATTTCTCGTTTCTTTGTAGATGCACGTATTCAGCGTATTTATGGTGGTACAAATGAAATCATGAAAGAAATCGTGGCGCGTGGCATCATTGGTCGATAGTGCAGATGTAACAATAATATAAATATAAGCTGTTCGTGTTTTTTATGAAACATGAACAGTTTTTTATTTTGATGGGAATATATTGAGAAAAATCAAATAAATAAATTGAAAAAAACAAACATTAAAAAGTAAAGATAGAGCAAACAACAATTGATCAAATACGTAGGTGTAGGTCTTGTTTGCTTGATTGGATTTGTACAATAATAAGTCAGTGGTAATGTGCTCATGCCTTATCTAAAAAATAGAATTGGCGAATGAAATAGATATAACAACGATAAGCTGTTTAAACTTTTGAGTGAAATTAAAATGATGGATCATGAAGTTTCTTTTCAAATTGAATCAACAGTCCAGCACTATTTGGGTGTTGGTGGATGGCATTATGTTCTTATTTCCAAATTACAATCTGAAGAAATAAAAAAATACATTCATCAGAAACGAAGCTGGGGTGCTGTACCTATTACTGTCACACTGGGTAAAAGTATCTGGAAAACATCTATATTTCCTGACAAGCAATCAGAGGGCTATTTACTGCCACTTAAAGCAGAGATTCGCAAAAAAGAGAAGATATATTCAGGAGATCATATTTCTTTTTCAATTCTGTTATAAGTTTTAATGGTCAAGCTTTGAGTAGGTATATTTGACCACTAGTGAGGCTGTATTGAATAAGTCAACTCATATCGCTGTAAAGCCCTTACAACGTGATTTTAGCTTAAACGTTTAGACCCATTGGTACAGGCAATGATGCGTGAATTAATGATTTCGCTTTTTGGATGAGCTTTTAAATTTTTATATTAAGCTTCAGTCGTAAATCCTTTTTAAAGCATAGATTAACATAAAAGCTCCGTCATCCTAGCCTTTTCCCAAATGGGGAATGGGCTTTCAATACCCATATGATTCATGCAATATGATCATTTTGACTTATAAAAGAGATACAAAATCTCATAAATAAGGTTAAAACTAATAAACTAAGCACTTAATACATTTAAACATTCATTGATAAAGATAGGTAACTCAAAAGTCGAGCGTGAAGAAATATATAAATTATTGTCGTTTACCACTTCGCGATCGAAAGTCACAGCACCAGCGTCTTTAAGTTCTTTGAGGATATCTTCAATTGAGGTTAAGCGCCGTCCAATGGCAATTTGTGCATCGATAAGTAAATGGCTACTGTAACAACATAAAAAAATAGGTTTTTGTGCGTTGGCAAAATTACGTAAAAAATCAATGAATCGTTCATCTTCTTTAAGATGATAAGGAGAATATCCACCCGGAATCATCAGCGCATCAAAATCCCGAACAGAGATTTCATCAATGCCTAAATCTATACTGACCGAGGATTTTCTTTGTTTACTATAAACAATATTCCCCGCAGACTTTTCAATATTGCGCACAGAATGGCTTGCAGCTCGAAAAGCTTCAACGGGATGGTGATATTCCGCATCTTCGAAATCATGGGTAATGAGAACAGCGATTTTTTTATTCATATTCTATGTCTCGAAATGCGCTTATGCTTTTTATCATAGAGCGCAATGCTTAAAATTCTATAGCTGCTTTGTAATTCATTTTGTGGTCAGAAAAGTTATAAAGTGATGACATTTTATTCAATATATAAGTTGAAAGTGAAACATTGAAAAATGCACTATTGCCCAACAAATTAAACTGAACTATTGTTATACTGTCAGTGGTCTAAAACATAGACTTCTCGTAATTCTCGACTTTAAAGGGCGACATAACAATGATCAACGATGATCAAAAAACGACTTCTCTAGATCTTGCTCAAATCCGTGAAGATATTGACTCTGTAGATCAGCAAATCCAACAACTTATCAATCGCCGTGCAAAACTGGCGGAATCAGTTGCTAAAGCAAAATTTGCAGCAGAAGAGAATCCGTTATTTTATCGTCCTGAACGTGAAGCACAGGTTTTACGTCAAGTTATGGAGCGCAATGAAGGGCCATTGTCAGATCAAACTATGGCACGTTTATTCCGTGAAATTATGTCTGCATGTTTGGCACTTGAAGCACCACAAAGTATTGCATTTTTAGGTCCAGTCGGCACTTATACCCATTCTGCTGTATTAAAACATTTTGGTCAGGATGCTGTGGTTCGCCCACTACCAACGATCGATGAAGTGTTCCGTGAGGTTGAAGCGGGTAGTGCACATTATGGTTTAGTTCCTGTTGAGAACTCATCTGAAGGTGTGGTCAACCATACTTTAGACTGTTTTAAAGCATCGCATTTAAATGTGATTGGTGAAGTTGAATTGCGTATTCATCACCAATTCCTGATTTCTTCAAATACTCGTAAAGACAGTATTAAACAAATTTATGCACATCAACAAACACTTGCGCAATGTCGTAAGTGGTTGGATGCACATTATCCGGGTGTAGAACGTGTAGCTTTAAGCTCAAATGCAGAGGCTGCTCGCCGTATTCGCAATGAATGGCATTCAGCAGCAATTGCATCTGATGTGGCTGCAAGTATTTACGACTTGGAAGTTCTCCACGGAAATATTGAAGATAATCCTGAAAATACGACACGATTCTTGGTCATTGGTCGTGAAAAGGTACCGCAAAGTGGCAATGATAAAACCTCATTACTGATTTCAGCACATGACCGTGCAGGGGCTTTATTGGAAATTCTTGCACCATTTGCAAAACACAACATTAGTTTGACCAGTATTGAAACCCGTCCTGCATTACCTGAAAAATGGGCTTATGTATTCTTCATTGATCTTGAAGGTCATGTGGAACAGGACAATGTTAAAGCGGCGATTGAAGATATTCGCCCACTGGTTAAAGAAGTACGTGTACTGGGTTCATATCCGATTGCTGTGCTTTGATGTCGTTGTGAAATAGGTAGTTCAAAATCGTTATGTCACAACCTTTATTTAAAAAAGTTGCTTTTATTGGACTTGGACTGATTGGTTCAAGTCTAGCCCGTGTAATTGCAGCCGAACATCTTGCTGAAAATGTTGTTGCGTCAACGCGCTCAAAAAAAACGCTGGAAGATGCTAAAGCTTTAGGAATTATTTCTGCGGGTTTTAGTGATCCTGTCGAAGCGGTAAAAGATGCAGATTTAATCGTTCTGGCTTTGCCCGTTCGCGCGACACAGAAAGTGCTTGAAACGATTCAAGCTTATGTTTCTGAAAACGCCATTATTACCGATGTCGGAAGTACCAAAGGGAATGTGGTGGCAGCAGCACATGCTGTTTATGGTGAAAATCTTCCTGTAGGTTTTGTACCTGGTCATCCAATTGCTGGTGCAGAACATACTGGTGTTCATGCAGGTAAAGTTGACTTATTTGTGAATCATAAAGTGATTCTAACGCCGTTGCCGAGCAGCGCTGATTGGGCAGTTGAAAAACTGATTCAGCTTTGGCAGGCTGCAAAAGCCGAAGTCATTTGTATGGATGTGGACAAACATGATGAAGTGTTGGCACATACCAGTCATTTACCGCATCTGATGGCATTTAATCTGGTCGAACAGCTTGCAAATCGTGAAGATAACTTAGATATTTTCCGTTATGCCGCTGGAGGTTTTCGTGACTTCTCACGTATTGCTGCCAGTGATCCGCAGATGTGGCATGATATATTTTTTGCCAATAAAACAGCCATATTGAAAGCAGTTGATGGTTTTGAAACGCAACTTGCGACATTACGTCAACTGATTGAAGATGAGAATTCACAAGCCCTGATGGGATTGCTAGGACATGCACAAGCGGCACGACAGCATTTCAATCATATGCTCGCCAATAAACCTTTGATGGAGAAAAATAAGGTGACACAACAATTTACCATTTTGCCAGGTGAGAAGACATTTAAAGGTAAATTTACCGTGCCGGGTGACAAGTCAGTGTCACATCGTTCCATCATGTTTGGTGCAATCGCTGAAGGTACAACCCACGTTACAGGTTTCCTTGAAGGTGAAGATGCTTTAGCAACACTTCAAGCATTTCGCGATATGGGGGTCAGTATTGAAGGCCCTAAAAATGGTGAAGTGACCATTCATGGTGTGGGTATTCATGGTTTAAAAGCGCCAAAAACGGCACTGTATATGGGTAATTCTGGTACGTCGATGCGTTTGCTTTCAGGCATGCTTTCAGCACAACAGTTTGACTCTGTGATGACGGGTGATGCGTCTTTGTCTAAGCGTCCAATGGAGCGTATTGCAAAACCTTTACGTGAAATGGGTGCGCAAATTCAAACCACGGGTGAACGTGGTACTCCGCCTGTTTCAATCACTGGCGCTCAAGCATTGAAAGGCATTCACTACGATTTGCCAATGGCATCTGCGCAAGTCAAATCTGGGATTTTATTGGCAGGTTTATGGGCAGAGGGTGAAACCTCTGTGACTGAACCTGAACCAACCCGTGACCATACTGAGCGTATGTTACGTGCTTTTGGGTATGCTGTGAAAACGGAAGGTAATCGTATTTCACTACACGGTGGTGGAAAGTTGGTTGGGACAGAGATTCAAGTACCTTCTGATATTTCTTCTGCTGCATTCTTTATGGTGGGTGCTGCCATTACTGAAGGTTCAGATATTACCCTTGAAGCTGTTGGGATTAATCCAACTCGTACAGGTGTAATCGAAATCCTTAAGCAAATGGGTGCAGACTTAACTGTTGAAAATGAACGAATTGCAGGCGGTGAGCCGATTGCTGATATCCGTATCCGTGGTACCCGTACATTGAAAGGCATTCATATGCCAGAAGATCAAGTACCTTTGGCAATTGATGAATTTCCATCTTTGTTTATTGCTGCTGCATGTGCTGAAGGGCAAACGGTGTTGACAGGTGCCGCTGAATTACGGGTTAAAGAGTCTGATCGTATTCAAGTGATGGCAGATGGTTTAAAAACCATGGGGATTGATTGTACGCCAACTGATGATGGCATCATCATTGAAGGAAAAGGTAAATCGGGTGACTGGTCTGCTATTTTCTCTGGCGGTGAAATTGAATCGCACCATGACCATCGTATTGCAATGAGTTTTTCGATGGCGGGGTTACGTAACTCTGGCGAGATTAAGATTATTGGCACTGAAACTGTAGCAACAAGTTTCCCAACATTTACTGAACTCACCAATCAGGCAGGGCTTCAGATTCAAGTTAGCGAATAAATCAGTCCTTGTCTAATATTTGTATAATTAATTAAAAACAGCCAAGCAAATGCTTGGCTGTTTTGTTTATATTGCTTATTCTAAAACCATACAACTATAAAGCCTTTTGGATGAAGCAATGAGAACATTACAATTTACAGCAAACTGTGAGAATCATAGTAACAGTCACAATCATGGTGAAAATGTATGTTATGTCACTCAGGAATACGTGACGACTTTGTTGTTAAAACAACTGTCTCAATATGGCTTTAAAGCGGAAACAACACACTCCGATGAAGACCTTGCTGTCAGCGTAGAAAATCATCCAATTGGTTTGGGGGTTAATTGTCATTTAAATGATCAGGGCTTATTAACTTGTGAAATTTCAGCCCATGCTGATGAAGAACAAGCATGGTTTAAGAAGATTGCAACCCAGAGCATGATTAAGCAATTGGCAAATGCTGTAGAAAATACATTAAAAGAAGATGATGCGTTTAGTGGATTTGAATGGAAAGTATAAGCAGAGCCTAGGGGATAGCTATGCAATTACAAGCATTTATTGATAAATTTTCAGTAGATCAGGCAGGAAACACAGTAAGCTTTGAAACTGTAAAAAAATATCAAGCATATTTACCTGAAGCGCTCTTAGAGCTTTGGCAAAATCATGGTTTTGGCTTCTATGGCAACGGTTTGCTACAGATCATTAACCCTGAGCTTTATCAAGATGTGCTTTGGTCATGGTTAATGAAAGATCAACCTGATATGACCCGATTACCCATTGCTATTTCGGCATTTGGTTTGGTGTTTTATTATCGTTTATTAAGCGAAGATGGCGATGAGGATGTATCCTTTATCGACCCGCACAACTCGGAAATTGGGGTAACAGCTTGGTCATTAACAGATTTTTTTAATGACTGGATTTGTGATGATGAGATCATTGAGCAATTTTTAGAAAAATCAGCCTTAGCAAAGGCACAAACTCAATATGGTAAATTAGTTGATAATCAAATGTATTGTTATCTTCCTGCACTGAGATTAGGTGGGCGTGCTAGTGATCTCAATTTAGATAAAGGTGATGCAGCCACACATTTAGCTTTTTTATATCAACTTGCTGTGAATAACTGATTTAAAAATCATTTAAAAAATAGATGTTTAGAAATGACAGTTTGATTGAGATAAAACTGTCATTTTTATTGTGAATGAAATTATGCTACTACTCGACACGTAACCATGTTTGGCTACGACCTACTGCTGAAATACCTAAATATCCACGAAGAAATAGTTTTTTGCCATTTGGGCTGACTTTACCTTTTAATCGATAGATTTTACCTGAAACTGGGTCAATAATTTTCCCATCAGTATAACTCACATGATCATCTGTCTTTAGCCCAGAGATGACCTGTAAGCCAATAATTGGCTTGTTGGTATAAGGTGCAGGGCAATTGGTGCAAAATTCTTTTGGGGTGTAGCCTGGGCGTGGTGTTGCTTTTAATGCTGTACCCGCATAGGTACCGTTACTTTGTTTTTCAATTTTAACCAGTCCCTTTGCTTCACCAGTTTTGTCATCGATATAACGCCAGGTTCCCACGATATCTTCCGCAAAAGCTGTCGATGTTAAAAATGCGATACATGCTGTCCCCAATAAAACTCTCATCATTTCCCTTATTCCTTAAGTGGGTATTTTCTACTTTAAAAATCATACTTATTTAAGGCGTTGATTATATAATGAATAGTTGGGTCATTTATTTACATAATGTGCCAATAAGTATGAAATTTAAAATGAATTGGCACATAAAGATAAGCAATTGATGAGCTTGTAAACTGGATTTAACATAGCTGAAGCTTATGTGATGACACTCACCTTAAAAATATCATTGATTGCTTCAAAGTGAATTTCACAATCTAAGAATTTTTGAATCATTTCAGCTTGTGTCGAGGTGTGTTCACTGACAACTTGAGCAGTAAACTCACCACCTTTACCTAAAGCTAAAGGTAATAAAAGTTGGTCTGCTAGATATTCGTCAGCCACAGCATCGCAAGCTAAAAAGGATTTAACTTCTTTGGCTAAATCATGCGCTACTTTTTCTGCACTTTTCTTCATTTCACCTAACACAGAAAATACTTGTTGATGGTGTTCGTAATTTAACACCACAAAAGCTGTATTCCCTTGGCTAATCCCTTGAAAGTTTAGTCTGTTACGTTGGCTTAAGCTCAATTTGTTATGTAATACTTCCAGTTCACGATCAGCAATATTCTGTTGAATATTTAAGGCAGCTGCATAGCCATGTATTTCCAGTAATTTGCCTTTATCTAATACTGAATATTCAAGCTTATCTATCCAAGGATAAGTTGTAATATTGATTTGACCCGCACCAATTGGAAAGAAACCAGCACGTTCGCATTCAAAGTCGACTTTTATTCCAAGTTTATGAATAGCAGGTAGAAAGCAAGACTCTATGAAATCTGCAGTCGGTGCCATTGGATTATGTGTTCCGCCGTGGATACTGATTTGACTGATTTCATTTTGCATCATCAGTGCAGGTAGTAGTGTTTGTAAAACCAATACTGTGCTACCGGCTGAACCAATATGAAAATCATATTTACCCGCCTGAACTTGTTGGGGCTGGAAATATAATTTTTGTGAATGTAGTTCAGCACCTTCCACAATGGCATTGCTGATGCGTTGTGATGCTTGTACACAGACTAAATGCTGTCGCATTAAGCCCGGCTTTTTACGCCCTGCACGAATATTCACAAGCTCAAATGGAATACCCGTTAACATAGACAATGAAAGGGCAGTTCTTAAAATTTGCCCTCCACCTTCGCCTTGTGAGCCATCAATTTGGATAGCTTTATTTTTTACTAATGTGTTCATTTTGTTCTTCATCATTTCTTTCTAAATCATTCGGTTTTCGAACATGTTTTAAAAATCGTAATTCACTTACACCATATTGTTGATAATTATCTTGTGCCTCTGCTAATGAGATTGCATTTGCACCACTTTTTGAATTTGGATGAATATTTTGTACAGGATCATCTTCCCAAAAACAAACTGGACAAATCTCAAAGTCAAAATTACCAGAGGGTTGATCTCTAGTGTAATGATGACAACAAGAACAATGGTAATTCATTAAAATTCCTAAAAGGGGTGAACATACTGTCAGTGCATGGTGATGCTTAGTGCATTGTAACTTTGCTTTCACAAAGGTTTGCCTTGTACGTAGTGATGGGTTGATTTGTGCTTAAAGTTTTAAGCTAACCCGCTCGCTCATCAAGCCACTACACCTTATTTTCAATCCTGTGTTGTGGAGGTAGGGGATCTTGCACTCGCCCAGTATGTTCGGGTTTTCTCAAATGACGAATCACTTGAGAAAAGGTGAAATATATTGTCAGTACGTGGTAATACAGTGTGAATAGTCACTCTGATTCACAAAGGTTTAAGTGATGAAAGGTGATGGATTTGATTGGTGCGTTTCCGCTCTAAATCCGCTTCGCTGTCATTACCCAAAAATGATGCTGACTTTTATTTCAATCTATACAGCCTTAGATCTTGTACTCGCCCAATATATTTCGAGATCTGATAGGGTAAGCCCTATCAAAGCTTTTAAATGATGGCTTTAAACGTCAAGTAAATCAACTTGCCAATTGGTGGCTTGTATCAATACATTCAAGTCGCGTAATTTGGCACTAATATCATCGGATTGCTTTTGCAAGGATGATACTGGAATGACCTTATGCCATTTGATTTCACGTGTACTATAGCGGTCAGGCTCACGTTGTGTGTTGCTGATGGCTGAGGTTAAAATTTTATGGCGCTCTACAAGCTCATCACGTTGAGTAAGTAAAGCCAATAATGAACGACCATCCGTTAATTTTGCCAAAGCATTGGTTTGATGAATGGCATAAACAAGTTTTTGAGATTCTTGAGTTAATGCAAATACTTGCTTTAATAACTCATTTGGATCCTCGGATGGCTCATCACCGTCTTGTACTAATACGTTCGCATTGATACGTTGTTTCAATGAAGCGAGTTTCTTTTGTTGATCGCTTCGTAATAAGAGTGCTTCTGCAAGTTTCATTTTATTTTCCTTATCGCTTTTAATAGTCAATAAATATTTAACACAACGATTTCATATAAAGTTTGCTGGGGTAGTGTATCAACTGAAATTGATTCGGCAAATTCTATAACGTCTTCTAAAGTTTGATTTTCATGCCAAGTGGTCATGAAATTATAATCATCGTCTTCAGGTAGATCATAATTACAAAATTCTAAATAAGAATAATCCAATGAATCATCCCAAATTGAACATTCATGGCTCCAAGCTAAAGCCCAATAGCATTGTTTAGATTTTACAATCTAAACTCCCTAATTTATGCATCAACTAACCTTTTACACAAACAACCTGACTTAAGGTATAAACCACTTCCACCAAATCACTTTGTGCTTTCATCACATCTTCAATAGGTTTATAGGCAGAAGGGATTTCATCAATCACGGCTGCATCTTTACGGCATTCCACACCTTTGGTTTGTTCAATCTGATCTTCCACAGTAAACAACTTTTTCGCTGCAGTACGGCTATGTACACGACCAGCCCCATGCGAACACGAACAGAAAGACTCCTGATTTCCCTTACCTTTGACAATAAATGACTTGGCACCCATTGAACCCGGAATAATTCCATACTCACCCAAACGGGCACGTACAGCACCTTTACGTGTTACCAGCACTTCCTGACCAAAGTGTTCTTCTTTATCCACATAATTATGGTGGCAGTTTACAGCCTCCACTTTGGCGTTAAATGGTTTGTTGATGATGATTCGTAAAGCTTGAACCGCAGCTTCCATCATTAACTCACGGTTTTTCATGGCAAATCGTTGTGCCCAACCCACTGCAAACCAATAATCATCAAAGTGTTCAGTCCCTTCCACTAAATAAGCTAAATCTTTATCAGGCAGATTAATAAAGTGCTTTTGCATATCTTTACGTGCAAGCTCAATGAAGTGGTTACCAATTGCATTTCCTACACCACGAGATCCTGAGTGCAACATAATCCATACTTGTTGATGCTCATCTAAACAGACTTCAACAAAATGGTTTCCTGTTCCCAAAGTACCCAACTGTTTATGGTTGTTGGTATTTTTCAAACGGGGATGCTTGGCACAGATATATTCAAAATCAGTCACCAACTCAGCCCAAGCCTGATCAACACTTGCAGTAGGTGTATCCCATGAACCTCGGTCACGACGACCACGACCTTTGGTCATACCATGCGGAATTAAACGTTCAAGTTCGGTACGCAGTGCGTATAAGTTATCTGGTAAATCTGATGCGCTTAGCGAAGTACGTGCAGCCATCATTCCACAGCCAATATCTACACCGACCGCAGCAGGGATGATTGCGCCTTTGGTTGGAATTACACTTCCAATCGTTGCTCCGATTCCTACATGTACATCTGGCATTACTGCCATCCATTTATAAATAAAAGGCATTTGTGCTGTTTTTAATAATTGGTCTTTTGATTTCTCATCGACAGGGACACCTTTGGTCCACATTTTTATAGGAACACCTTTAGCATCCTGAATTACGTTATAAGTACGTTCCTGTGCTAAGGAAGTTTGTTTTTCGATTTGTTCTGTGACTAACATCGTCATTGCTTTGATCCTTTTCAAAACCTGCCTGCCAAGCGGTTGCAGGCAGGTGATATTTATATACATCTCATGATGTATGCTTTGTATATTGCAGAGAGTGTGCCAACTTTGTCTTTTAATTGATTTTTATTTTATAAGATATTGATTTATAATAAATAGATAAATTTATATTTTATTTTAAATGTGCATTTTAAAAAAAATATGCAAATTTAAATATTATTTTAGATAGTAATTTATCTATTTTTATATTTTAAATGAAATATAAAACAACCAATTCCTAGACATAATAAGAAAAGGAGGCTAAAACCAATTGAAAAGATGAGGCTTATTTTAGAGCCTTGTAAATATGCAAATAGAGTGATTGAAAATATTAGGTTATAAATACTACTAAGGAAATATCTTCCACAATGTGGTGCAAATTTAGTTGTAAAATAGCCGAGCCAAATAGCTATTGGAAAAATTGATATAATTGAAAAATAATAAATTTTTGAGCAGGTTGGGATATTTTCTTGCTGGAAACCGCAACCCAAAGTGAGTGAAAGCAAAAAAATGACGTAGAAGAAAAATAAGAATACAAAAATTACTAAAGGAAATAAGAGGAAAGCAAACCAAGTACGCATTGTTATTATTCAGGATATTTATCATGTTACAGATTATAGTATGAAATCTAGCTTGGGAGAATTTCTTCTCCCAAGCTGAGTTTGATGAAATTTGTGAATCTTAATTTTTGTTCATATCCTATACCGTATTATCATCAGTTGGTTGATAATGTTCTTCGATATGGATTTTTAACCTCAGTGCGAGAGGATCATCTTCTAGGATTTGACTATGCCCATGTAAAAGTTTCAGTTCACTTTTTTTACGACTTTTACTTGGCGGTTTTTCATGATAGTTCTGGCACTTCTTATACCAGTGGTTAGTTTCTAAATAGTACTTTTTGACTCTTAGTTTCTCTAAAGCAAGATCAAGATTGTTATCGTCAACAATAACTTGTATAGACATGATTTGCGTTTTACAGACTGACACCTGTCTTTGGTTTTAAGTTGAGACTCCAAGCTAGCAAATTTTTTGTTGATTCACAAGCATCGCTTTTAAACATGATGAGTTTAAAAAGAAAAGCAGCCACAAACGTTAAGATTAGATTTTGTGAGTGAACATGATAGGAGGGTTTAAACCCTACACTAAAGCGTTACCATGAAATCCAATCTATATTCGTGACTGCTTATCGTGTAAATCTATTTATTATAATAAGAGTACATCAACAAAGAGCTGAAGACAGTCGTGGCTCTACCAACTGAGCTACTGTATTTTGTCATACAGGGTGGTATCGAAGCACCGACAAACGCGTAATGTAGTCCTCAAAGCATTTGATCTACTTTCATTATTGCATATACAAGATCAAAAAAAGTTGGTGTTGGATATGTGCAGTACCCGAAATACTGTGCGTGAGATCGCGATGTAATCCAACAGGCATTTGATCGTTTAAACATAGGTCACAAGTCCATCAACAAATTTGATTATAAGACAAACAATTCACCGCTTTTGCTTTAAGCGACTGTATGTATATACAGCAGAGGAATCTAACCTCTGATCTGTGAATTCTAATGTAGTCCTATGCGTATTTGATGGACTGATGGCCCCAGTATATTTTCATATACTGCCCTACAAGTGAATCAACAAATTTTTCAAAGACGCTCGTGCCTTACCGCTTGGCGACCATCATCGAAATGATGGGGTGGATTCGAACCACCGATGACGTCAATTTTAAGATGTAGTCCTTGAAACATTTGATTCTTTTACTGCTTTGCATAAACAAAATGTTAAAGACGTTTCGTTGCTCTATCCAACTGAGCTACTTTTCAAACTTGGAAAAGCGTGAAAAGGGTGGATTTGAACCACCGACCTACGCATTAAAGATGTAGTCCTTAACGCATTTTATGCGATGTATTTTGCCAACAAAGGTGTCGATAAAACATCAATTATTCAAAGTAATGTAGTTCTATCTGCATTTGGCAATTTCTTACTTAGCACAACAATTAAATATAGAAACAGCATAATCTTGAAATGTAGTTCCTATGGCATTTGTGCTTTTTATCTAACCCAGTCTTATCAAGTGTGGACATTGTTAAATGTAAACACTTGAAGAGACTCGATCAAATTTGTTTATACATTCAGCTTGCATAAAGCTGAGTTTGTGTAATATCTATTTTTTCAATTTCGTTTACCCAATGATCTGCATGCATTTCATTTTTGGCAAAACTTTCAATCAGTTGAAATACCGTATCGGAAAATCCACCGACATTCATCACATCGCTATGTTCAGGCATTTGCGTAGTGGTATAGGGTTGCAGATCAACACACACCAGTTTTGCATCAGGGTTATGCTGTTTTAGCTGTTTCCAATAATGCATCATCCCAGTTTTTCGGTGTGATCTTGGAACTTGATCTGCCCATGATTCATTATCAGAGAAGTAAATTACCATATCGACTTTGGCATTTTCTTTTACTAACAGTTCCAAAGGCTTAGAGCAATCAGTTCCACCACCACACATGCTGGCAAATTTTTTAGCCAAAGCAAAAATATCAATTTCTGAATTTTGCTGTTTTCCAAAATTTTTTCGTTTTAAATATTCCTGTACTTTGCTGAAATTGGATAATTGACGAACTTCAGTATCAAACGGCATCAAACGAATATTTGGATTTACATATTTAAATGCACTAGCAAATAATGCAGCAGCATCTACGCAACGTAACTGAGAGGTTGCACCCTGACGATAACCTGTCACAGAACTTGACATCGAACCGGAAACATCAATCGCAATCACCACATTTCCTTCAAGTTTCGGTACATTGGCGATGGCACGCTGCATAGCAAACTTTAGCGCATTGGCAATTTCATGTGGCATATCCTCTGCAAGTGCAGACCAAGCCATCATCAATTGATATGGAAATACTCGACTTTTGGCTATGGCTTGCTCATCCATCAATTTATCGGCAATGATTTTTGTCATTCCTTTGATTTTAAAAACATCATGGCGTAAGAAGGTATTTAAGTTCATACGTAGCATTTGCCAAGAACCATTTTTTGCAATTTCGGCCCATTGTTTCGCATTCAAATTTAAATTGGTTAGAAGCTGCATCGGCACTTTAGGTACTTGTGTTGCTGTTCCCAATCGAAACTCTTCCAATGCTTGCACTTGAGTCGGTAGTTGGACAAGTTGGTATTCTTTTCCTAGGACATAGGCAAAAAAAGCATCGTGTTGAACTGTCTTTGGTTTTGGATGAGTCATTTTTAACACATCGGCAAGTGAAGGGCTGTTTCCAATATTGGCCGCAATCAATTGTTGATCCGATGCTGAAAGAATCCATTCATTGACCATACGTTTCGGTAATGAACCTAATGACTTACGACCAATCATTCCAGAGCGCATGATTTGAACAAAATTTCTCAACTGTTTTCCATTATCAATAATCAAAGGAAAAACTTGCTTAAATAATTCTGAATCAAGTTCAGAAAGTAAAGCCAATAACACTACAGGTGTATCTTTCATATGTGCCTTTTGGCGTGCATAAATTGCAGTTTTAGCCACAAATTCAGGCTCTACTTCAAGCGCTAGGTTTAGAATACTATCAAGTTGCACTTGTGCATTTTGATAAAAGGTCTGATTCAGTGTACCTGTTGCAACAAGCTGCGCTAATGCGGCACGAGATTTTAATTTATATGCGCGACCACCAGCTTCGTTGTATTCAATGGTTTTTGGTTTTGCCTGTTGTTTAGAGGCAAAAATTGTCTTGTTCGCCATGACAGCATCCTCAAGTGATTTTTTAATTTCTTGAGATAGATATTGCAGAGAGTGTGCCAAGTTTTGTTTTGGAATGAAATTTTATTTTTAAGTGGCTGATTTTATGAGTTTAAAAATTTTAAAAGCTCAGTGGTTATGTGTTTTTAAATTTAAAAGGTATGAAATAAAATATCTTTATTTATAGATTTTTATCTTTATTTCTATTTTTAAAATAAAAAATCAATGAGCCTAATGGTGTGCAAATAAAAAAGGACACTAAATCCAGCTAAAAGCAAAGTTAGTTGGGGTACAGTCAACCTATTAAAAAACTCAGACACAAAAAGATGTTTTTTTTAATTCATATTTTTAATTAAATTAATTGCATGGCGGAATAAACTATTTGAATATAAAAAGCTTACACTGCCACACCTTTTGAAGATGAGGCCAAACCTTGCGCTGCAAACAAAGCTGAGCTTTGTTTTGCTCATGTTGGGCGAGGGATAGATCCTGTACCCAGCATTCCTACACAATGGGCGATATCCATATCTCCACACGATAGAACGACCATCTATGATTCAATAATATTGCATAGCGTTAAATTGAAGTTGGGAAAATTACTTTTCCCAGGGTTTCCCAGTGCGAAACTGTGTTAATTCGCCGTGCATATTTAGTTCATACTGATCAAAATCATCAGCAATGTAAAAATTGCCATGATAGTACTGGGCAATTTCATTACCAATGCTTTGCACACCTTGTGCATCGTGGTAACGGGCACTGAGATGCGTTGCAATTAAATTAGGTAGTTGAATCGATTCTGCAAACTCAGCGACCATTTTCGCAGAACTGTGCATTGGGCCTGCGCCTACTTTGTCTAATATCGATTGAGTATAGGTTGTTTCATGAATCAGCAGTGCTGCATCCTGACAAGCGTTCGATAGTAATTCTGGCTGATCGTTATCTCCACCGACAATGGCATAAACACTTTGAGTGTTTTGAATGAGAACATCTTGACTTAAGACGGACTGCCCATTCCACTCAATATTTTGACCTTGTTGTAGATCACCCCATAGTTTACCTTTTGGAATTTTGAGTTGATTTAAAACCTCAACATTGAGTTTGCGCTGAGTTTGTGTCGCTTTAAAACCATAAGCATAACTTGTCACACGGTGGTGTAAGTGATGAACGTCAATGGAAATATGCTCATCCAATTGAAAGGGATTCGTCAAAGTATTTACATCGATAAAATGTATTGGATAAGGCAGGAAAAGTTCAGTGAATTGACAGGTTACTTCAAACCATTGCTGAATTTCTTTGGGTGCAATCAGCGTGATCGGATCTTTGCGTGCATTCATACCAGCACTTGCCAGTAAACCCATCAAGCCATAACAATGATCGCCGTGTACATGCGTAATGCAAATGGCTTTTAAATGTTGTAAAGAGAGTTTTGCTTGTTGAATACGATGCTGTGTACCTTCGCCTGCATCAACCAATATCCAGTCTTTGCTTTTGCAATAATGAATCGCTAAACCTGACACATTGCGTGTTAATGTGGGCACACCAGAGGATGTCCCTAAGAATGTAAACTGTAACATGAGGAATTAAAACCTATTGAATATTTAAAATGTTTTCTATGATTGTTTTTACAACAAAGCAGGGTGGATTCCATCAAAAAAGTGTCGAATCAGACGGTGATGGGAGAAGTGAGTAAAAGCTTTGTACATCAATAGTATAGTCGCATTATATTCAAAAGAGAAACTGAGATTTTTAAAATATTAAAAAATGACGGTATAAACAGTATTTGATTTTTGACAAAATAAAACTATGCTTTAAGCAAGATATATAAAATTTTATAGATTTATAGAAATATGCAAAAATTTAAAAAAACAGTCGTGATTGGTTTTGTGGGTTCAACTTTAGATCAAGGGAAAAAACTTGATCGCTGGCAACGCTGGCGTCCCACCATGAGTTTGTTGATGCATGAAGATTTAGTGGTTGATGAGCTGGTTTTATTACATGATCGCCGAAATGTCAGCTTAATTGATCATTTGCGACAAGATGCTTTAGAAATTTCACCGCAAACCCAAATTACTGGCCATAAGATGAATATCCGTGATCCCTGGGATTTTTCGGATATGTATGGTGCATTATATGACTTTGTAAAATCATATTCTTTTGATACTGAGAACAATCATTATCTATTACATATCACCACAGGTACGCATGTTGCGCAAATATGTTGGTATTTATTAATTGATGCGCATTATTTACCAGCCAAACTCATTCAAAGTGCACCTACAGGTAAACAACAACCTGAGGGTGAATATCGTATTATAGATTTAGATTTATCTCGATATGCAGCATTAACCCAGCGGTTTGAACATGAACAATCTGAAAATTGGCAGCAGTTAAAAGCCAATATTGCCACGAAGAACCAAAACTTTAATCAAATGATTCAAGAAGTAGAACTGGTTGCAACACGCTCAAGTGCGCCAATTTTGATTATGGGTGCAACAGGGGTCGGTAAGTCGCATTTAGCTAAGCAAATTTATCAATTGAAAAAGGAAAAATTTCATCTTTCTGGGCGCTTTATTGATGTGAACTGCGCAACGCTGGTTGGTGATAGTGCGATGTCGACATTATTTGGTCATAGTAAAGGTGCATTTACAGGTGCTATTGCAGCACGTACTGGTTATTTAAAAAGTGCGGATAATGGCATTTTATTTCTCGATGAAATCGGCGAGCTAGGGTTGGATGAGCAAGCCATGTTGCTCAAGGCCTTGGAGGATAAGTCATTCTTTCCTGTAGGAAGTGATAAAGAGGTTCAGGCTGACTTTCAGTTGATTGCTGGAACCAATCGAGATTTACGTGAGGAAGTCCGTGCAGGGCGGTTCCGTGAAGATCTATGGGCTCGCTTAAATACATGGACCTTCTTTTTACCGAGCTTAAAAGATCGTGTGGAAGATATTGAACCGAACATCACCTTTGAGTTACAGCGTTTTGCTGTTGCGCATCAACGGCAGTTACGTTTTCATACCGATGCCTTAGAAAAATATTTAAAATTTGCGCAATCTTTAGACGCCAGTTGGCAAGGGAATTTTCGTGATTTAACTGCAAGCGTGACACGTATGGCGACTTTAGCCAATGGTGAGCGTATTGGTTTACATGAAGTAAATGCTGAGATTGGCCGACTACAACAAATTTGGAATATTGCTGAAAATAAAGAGGCTTTAACCCAATCGTCACTGATGAAAATTTTAAGTGCTGAACAAGTGGCGCAGATTGATGAATTTGATCGTATTCAATTGCAGGGGGTGATTGATGTTTGCCAAAAATCGAAATCCATGGCCGATGCTGGACGGCGTTTATTTTCTGTATCTCGCGAGCAAAGACAAACCACCAACGACAGCGATCGCGTGAAAAAGTATTTGGCGAAATTTGGTTTGAGTTGGGATGATGTGAACGGATAAATAAAGTGAATCACTCACCTTATTTATCCTAAATTTTTTAAATTCAGATTTATGGCACAAGAAGAAAACGCGAAATTGCGATTCTTAACTGCTTTAAATAACCTGTAAAGAAATGGTTTGCACCTGGCAATACGGTGATCAAATGACGTTGTGGTTTCGCCCATTCAAGCAAATCAGAGAGTTTAGTCGTCGGATCTGCTTCACCGTGTACAAACAGGATATCGCCTTTAATTGCTGGGGTAACATAATGACGTAGACCATCTACAGTGGATGTTGGTAAACCACATAAGATCACTTGTTGCGGTTTAATTTCATCAGGGAGCGCATGATATGCTTTTGCCATTACATGTGCACCAAAACTAAAACCGCCAACATAGAAAGGTAGACTTTTGTGTAATTGTCTAACGTGTCTAATGACCTCTAGAATATCTTCAGTTTCAGCAAAGCCTTCATCATGGATTCCATCGCTTTGTCCAGAACCACGAAAACTTGGGCGATAGACCACACAACCCTGTTCAGAGAGGATTTGTGCAAGTAAAGCAGGAACTTTATGTTGAGGTGTACCACCTTGCAGTGGGTGAGGATGACAAACGACAGCAAAACCTTTTACTTCGCCCACAGGATAGTCAACAAAAACTTCAATTTTGCCAACCGAACCTTGAATGAACAGTTGTTCGGACATAATTTAAACGATCATAAGCAGGGAAGTGCGATAGTTTACCGATTCTGTTCACAGAAAACATGAATTGGAATTAAAATATCCCGACTGTTATAGTTTGATTAGTTATTTTTTGATCAGGAAGACCATGCTCGCCTTAATTTCCCCTGCTAAGACGCTCGATTACCAGTCAGCACTCCCGACCGATACGCACACTCTACCAAGACTGCTGGATCAATCTCAACAGCTTATAGACCTAAGTCGTAAACTCTCCGCTTCAGATATTGCCAGTTTGATGAGTGTCAGTGAAAAAATTGCCAATCTCAATGCGGAGCGTTTTCGTGACTGGAATGCTGACTTTAGTTTTGCCAACGCGCGACAAGCAATTTTTGCATTTAAAGGCGATGTTTATACAGGTCTGGATGCTTATAGTTTGTCGCAAGACGATCTCAATTTTGCGCAAGATCATTTACGCAGCTTATCTGGTCTATATGGCTTATTACGTCCTCTTGATTTAATGATGCCGTATCGATTGGAAATGGGAATAAAACTTGCCAATACCCGTGGTCATAATCTTTATGAATTTTGGGGGGATCGAATTACCGATTTGATCAATCAGGATTTACAACAAAGCGGCTCAACGTTATTGGTCAATATTGCTTCTGATGAATACTATAAATCGGTCAAGGAAGCAAAAATTCAGGCTGATATTATTAAACCAGTATTCTTAGATCAGAAGAATGGTAAATATAAAGTGATTAGCTTCTATGCTAAAAAAGCGCGTGGCTTAATGGCTCGATACATCATTCAAAATCAATTGGAAAAAATGGATGATCTTAAATCCTTTAATACCGATGGTTATTATTTTGATGCCGAGAGTTCATTGAAAGGTGAACTGGTATTTAAGCGTGATGAGCAAGTTGCTTAAGTATTTCAAGCGTTTAATGTATTGAAAGAGAGTTGGCTTGCTTAAGCCAGCTCTTTTTCAAAAATAATGAATTCATGACCAAGCGAATTTACCGCTTTGATTTGAACAAAATCAAACCCATCTAGCTTTAATCTCTCAGCAGAAATTATTTCCCCTGAAATTAGCTCAATTTCACCGTCTTGATTGAGAAAATCATCTAGTTCTTCATCATAATCTATATTGTGATAGACACTAAAAATGATCTCGAATTGATCCTGATTGTCCTGATCTTTATAAAAATGGATTAACGGTCTTTCGGTGATTTGTTCATGTGTAAACTCATCACAGAACATGGGATCATAGCCATGTTGCGTACCATCAAAAAGTAAAATTTCTTCATTGCTTTCTACATCTACCGCGTAGATGAGTTCTGGTGCAAAGTCTGTCCCACAAATGAGCTGATATTCTTCAAAAATCTCTCCATAATATTTGATTTTAAATCTTTTATTTTGTGTGGAGGACTGTATTTGACCTCGCCATTCAATATCAATGAGATCTTGAAAATAGGCAGTGTGTTTATAACAAGCAAATTTGTCTAAATGAGAAGGGGCTAAAAATTTTGATTTATTGATCATGGGATAACAGCCAAAAATGTTGTATTAATATATAAAGTCTTAGATGTTCTATAAATATGATCATAGCTAAAACAGAAAATTACCTCAAACCATTCAATCAATATTGGGCTGAATTTGCGAATCAGATAGAAATCGAAACAGAGCAGTGTATTTTTTTACAGCAGTTGCTTGTTGCTGCTTATACCGAGCCACAACGTCATTATCATACGGTTCAACATATTGTCGAATGCCTTGAGTTATTTCACCAAGTAAAAGCGCAATTGAATGATCCTGTTGCTGTTGAGTTGGCAATTTGGTTTCATGATGCCGTTTATAATCCACAAGCAAAAGATAATGAACAACAAAGTGCTCAATTAATGCGTGAGCATTGTGCGGATATTTTAACGCAATCGGTCTTAGACAAAGTTTCTCAATGGATCATTGCAACACAAGAGCATCAACCGTCTAAACAGCATGATTTAAATTATTTACTTGATATCGATTTAGCAATTTTGGCTAGCTCTGCTGAACGTTTTGCAGAATATGAACAGCAAATTCAACAAGAATACGCGTGGGTTGATGCAGAAATCTATAAAGTCAAAAGAGCAGAAGTTTTACAGCATTTTTTTCACATGCAACCTTTGTATCAGACTGAATATTTTAGAAAAAATTTTGAGCAAAATGCGAAAGTAAATTTGTCAAAACTTTAAAGGTGAATCTAGATCAGCATAGAAATCGTTATTATTCGGTCTTTTATAAATTTGCTGATTTCATTTTTATATTTAAATTTCATAACTTTAAGTATTTATTTTATTAAGAAACCTTAGTTTATATTTAGGAAAATATTTTGAACATTGTCAATATTTTGAGTTTATCAGTGCTTGTTTTCTTAAGCGCTTGTTCTCAACAAAATTCTCAGAATGCAGCTCCAGCGGAGTCTACGAAAAAAGCAGAGATTGCAGCAGATAATAATGACAAAGTTGATCGTGCAAAAGCTGATACAGGAAAGGCAAGCAGTGAAGTTGAAGTCGAAATTCCTACGACTGTTACTGAAGCAAAAATAGAGCATAAATCTAAAGGATTAAATTATCCTGATGAGCTTATACAGCAGGTAAAAGATGCGCAGAAACATTGTAAGCAAGCTGTAGCGGTTGATATGAAAGATGTTGTTACGGTTGTGGATTTAATTGGGGATGATCAGCCAGAATATATTTATGAACCTGACTCGATTCGGTGTGTTGAAGATGGTGTATTTAGAGGGCATGGGGGAGATCAGCTGGTGATCTACCAATCTAAAGATCATAAAACCATACAAGAAATTTTTAACAGTGCAGTATTTGCTTATCAGATTATCAATAATCAAGCCAAAGCTATCGTTCAAGTCGAAGTTGGTGGGGGATATTGTGGGCAAAACATGGCAGAAATTAGCCGTGCAGAAGCAATCAATTGTAAGCGTAATTTGGAATGGGATGAGAGCCTAAAACAGCTGAAGATGGGTAAGATGTATGTTGATGAACCGAAGGCTAATGCTGAATAAGTGCTATTCAATATAAATAGCACTCTAAGCAGTCAATTATGCACGAATAATCATACAGGTCGCTGTTGCATGTGCATATAATTTGCCATCTTCATCGACCAATTTCCCTTCAGAAATGGCAAGACTTTTACTTAAATTAATCAACTGTCCAATAGCAAATAATTGCTTATTTTGAGGTACAGGGCGGCACATTTTTACATTTAAATCGATGGTGCCATAACCTACGCCTGCTTCTAGGGTGGTATGTACTGCACAACCTGTTGCTGAGTCTAAAACTGTTGCTGCAAAACCGCCATGTACGCCGCCTAAAGGATTTAAATGACGTTGGTCCGCTTTGACTTTAAAACTTGCATGACCATGCGAAATTTCATGTAAATCCATCGGGATGGTTTCACTAATCGATGCTCTAGGAATTTGTCCAGCAACCATTGCTTGTAGAAATTCAAGCCCTGTCATTTCTTTTGGGTGTTTCATATATTTATCCTTTATATAGGGTTCTAAAAGAGAACTTAAAGTAAAATATGATGTTGGAGGATTTACTGTCAAACTTTTTATTGAATTTGAACGATTGAGTTGATCTTTTTAATGTTCAAAATCGTAGAATTTTTCAATATGGTTGGATTGATGAATGATTTTTAAATCAATTCTTTCACCCGTTGCCCACGTGGCAATCGATGCTTGTAAGTCGACATCAATAATATCGAGCTCTTTACATAAGGTTTGATCACTTTCAATCACAATGAATTGAGGTGATTGTGTCTTTAGACACTTTGCAATATACCGTTGAATATTTTGGAGCTGATAAACATCTATAATTTTATAACGCATACTTTTCCAAATATTATATTTAAATTGTTGTATTGACTAATTTAGAGTGAATCATTTCGCTTTTCAATTAAAAAACATGGGTATGATAAAAAATATCTGTTTCACTATAATTTCACTACATCATTGTAGTATCTTTATGGAAAATTTATAAAACAAGGAAATCATTATGAAAGGGCAATGTGTTTGTGGGGCAACAACTTTTACGGTTGAATTAAAAAATCATGATGTTCATGCGTGTCATTGTTCAATTTGCCGGAGACAAACGAGCGGTGTAATTATGACGATTGATGTCGAACAGGGCAGTTTACAGTTTACTCAAGATGAGCACTTAAGTATTTATAATTCTTCTGATTGGGGCGAGCGAGGCTTTTGTAACTGCTGTGGCACAAATTTATTTTGGCGGACTAAAGACCAGAGTTATTGCAATATCAATGCATTTGCATTGGATCAACAGCCTCAAGATATAAAATTCGATATGGAAATTTTTATAGACAATAAGCCTGAGTTTTATGCTTTTAACAATGAGACAAAAAAACTAACCGAAGCAGATGTAATCGCGCTTTTTGCAGGAACCACTGATTTATAAATAAGTTATTCACTGATTCGGATAAGACCTTAGATTTTTATAAAACCAATAATCCTATGCCAGCCAATTTAAGATTGACTGGCATTTTTATGTGCTTGGACGCTGAGTTTAAGGTTTATAAAGCCCAAGCTCAGTCAAATGTAATCTTAAAATCCGTCTAAGTTCCAATACGGCTTCAGGTGTCTCTTGGATTGAATGGCCACCTTTGATAATTTTCTCAGATACTGCGCCGTCTAAATGTGAGCTGGTATATGGAACGATTCCATCCGTCATCACGTTAGGATCTGTGCTATTGGTGATATTCCCCATAATTGAATGATAGATCATGTCTTTCTTTGGCATAACGTTTTCAGTCAATTTGGTGAAGTTTGAGCTATGGCTTAAGTCACTTGGACCATTTTGAATCAGTCCATGCCCAACATCTTTTAAAAAGTTTTTTGCATTTAAATCACGATCATCTATAGAGTCAGCTAAAGCTCCCAAGAAGGCGCCTGGCAGCTTAATAATTCGACGAGCAGCCAAAGTGAACCAGCGATCAGCAAATGCAGTACCACGATGTGGTGCTGAAATAAAAATAGCACGATCAAAATTAGGCACAGATTGAATAGTCAAGCGAGATTTGAACATTGGATCATCTTTAAATTTATCAAATTTACGATTGTTCAACATCTTTAACGCGGGTTGTGTCAGATTGGCATCACTGACTAATAAGCGCGCAATAATCCCGCCCATACTATGCCCAATCAATACGGCATCTTTAGCAGAAGCAGAATTTTGATTAATTGAAGCAAAACCTTGATTAATGATAGCATTGATCTGAAAACGGCTTTCTAATATTGGCATATTGGTTGAATAAAAAACCTGCCAAACTTGATAGTGCTCACGCAATACATTGTCGCCCATAATATCATTGGTTAAACGAATCCAAGCTTCAGGGCTACTGGCTAAACCGTGTACCAAAACAATCACTTTTTTATTCGGGTTGTACGGTTCAAGCATATATAAATGAGGCATGGTCAGGCTTTGATCACGATCGATTAAGCTAAGATAAGCCGCAATACCTAAGTTATTTTGAGCCAGCCATAGACCATAGGGAGCTGAAAAGTTTGCAGCAAGCGGGTATTGTTTGCCACCAATTTTTAAATTTTCAATGCTATAAGGATCATAAACATTCAGTTGAAAGTTTGGGTTGTGTAAGATGTTTTGTAGTGATTCATTTGCATTTTCAGGTTGTGCTGCAATACTAACCGATAAATAACGGGGTTGATGAATATTGGGATTCATGCCATTTTTGTATTTATAATCAAATGGATTCACAATATATTTGTTTTCTTCAGGTGCTGTCGTGTTGGGTAAAATTGCGACAAATTCTGCACCGAAACCGTCTCTACGGTTGATCGAACGTAAACCTGAAAAGTTTAAATTATAGCTTGAAACAAGATCCTCAAGTTCAATCTGAGCCAGTGCAGGGTAACCATTAAAGTTAATGCGATAAGTGCTTTTGCCAACTTTAATTTGTTTTGCTACTTTTTGGTTTTTATTTCTTACGGCATATGTCGAAATCAGTTTAGCTAAGGCTTGATTATAAAAGTCACGTATCTGAACTTGTCGGTTATTAAAAATACGGTCTTGAGGTTGGCGTTCAGTTTTAAATAAATAGGCATAACTATAGCGGATGCTGTTATCTAACATCACCATTTGCTGATCTAAACATTGCTCATAGTTTTTCTGCGAGGCTTGTTGTTTGTCAGTGGATTGATGTTTAGAAAAAAGACTGACTTTACAATCTGATGAGTCGCCAAGATTGATTGCTTTGGTTAAGTAAATTTCACTTGCGGTCGAAAGCAGTTGTTCATCTTGAATCTGTGGGATTTCAGCTAAATCTGCCACACATTTTTCGGGTTCATCTGTACAAGATTTGGCTTCTCGTCCAGTCATCGACAAGACATTTAAGCTGGCTTCACTCATTTTTGAACGTGTCAAAATGCTGTCACGTTCATTGGTAATGGTTACATTCACCTTTTGATTTTTTACACTGACAACTTGGCATCCAGATAAAATCAATGGGCTCATTGCTAAAGCAAAAAGCAAAATATTGTTTTTTGAGTATTGCATAATCATTAACTAGATCAATCTTTGTCTGAATCATACGTTAGTTTTATTCAATTTATAAACAAAAAAATAGACTGAATGTTCAGCCTATTTTTTTCAAAAATTTATAAATTTATTTTGCTAGAGCTGGGTTTTTCAAAACCTGCCAAACGTTGTAACGACCTTGCTTTTCAATTTCTTGAATTAAGCGATCTGCAACTTCAGCTTCTTCTGGGTATTTCACTTTATAGTTTTTCAAGGTTTGGATCGCATTTTTCTTTTGCTCCATACCAATAAAGTTGTTTGCAGAAGATAAATATGCTTCTTGAACACCTTGTTTGATGGCTTTATCTAAATATGGGATCGCTTCTTTTTGACCGCCACCTTCAGATAAAGAGAAACCAAACCACAAGTTTGCTTCAGCATCATCTTTGTTGATTTTAAGAATACGTTGAGCATACTCTAATGACTTGGTGGTATAAGAAGAACCTAGGTCAAGGTTACGTCCCAAAACACTGGCTTTAAATGCACGAATCAAAATATCAAAAGAAGCATTTGGTGCTGCAGCTAATTGGTCAAGCTGAGTAGAGACTTCTTTCAACTTAGCTTCAAAGCCTTTACGTTCTTTACGATCACTAAATTGTGGTGGGTAATGACGTGCTTTGCCTTCAACCATTTGTAAGAAATCATCAATTGCAGTGATGTCAATTTCATTGTTTCCAGCAAGTACTGCATATTTCATAGCACGTTGTGAGCTATTTACTGTAGGTACAATCAATTTATTGGTATCTAAAATGATTTTTTGGCTTGGATTTGCAGGATCAGTAACTTCGAGTTTGTTTACAGGTTGAGCCGATGCTTTTTTTAACTCTAATTCAAAAACAGGCGGTTGCGAGTAATCGAAAGGGTTTAATGCATAGAACGGAGGAGACAATTCAGGCTCAGTGTAAATAAACGGCTCGTTTGCATCTATTTTATTTTGTTGCTTGGTGGGTGTTGTTGAACACGCAGTAAGTAATGATGTTGCGAGCAATGCATATGCCAAAGGCTTAATCGTCATGTGTTTCTTCCATTAATTTATATTAAAAAACGTGCATGCGCATCAGTCTATGAAAAGACGTCTGAACATGCAACTTGATTTGGTTCGTATTATTAAAAATTATACATTACAGTCTATTGACACTTCATTTTGTGAAGTATTAAGCAACCTTATGCTTTCGATGAGTGGTTTTGTGCTGCACATTCACGTCTAACTTCTTCAATAATTTTGATTTCATCATCACTCAAAGGCTGTTCAATATTGTGCTGTAAATTGAACGTTGGGTCTAAAAGTGATAAACGCTGGCACAAACTATTGATGCGTTTTTCATTTTGTTCCAAACGATCTAACAGAACACGCATGCCGTCCAGCATAGGGTCGGATTGTTCTGGTACGGCTGCATAGGCTTGAAATTCTGTGTTTTCAATGCCACTGCTCATTTCTTCTGGACAACTTGGTTCTGGTGTAGTGACGATTTCTTTATCTTTGCTAATAAAGCGAGCAGGGTTGCCTACCGCAGTGACGCCATCAGGTACAGCTTTAGTTACAACAGCATTTGAGCCTACTTTGGCATTTTTACCGACCACAAAAGGACCTAGGATTTTTGCACCAGCACCTACTACAACACCATCTGCTAAAGTCGGATGACGTTTACCTTTATTCCATGTCGTGCCGCCTAAAGTCACCCCATGATACAAGGTGACATCATCACCAATTTCTGCTGTCTCACCAATCACCACACCCATGCCATGATCGATAAAAAAGCGTTTACCTATTTTAGCGCCAGGGTGAATCTCAATACCTGTTGCAAAACGACTAAAAGAAGACAAAATGCGCGCTGAAGTTTTACAATCTTTTTCCCATAATTCATGGGCAACACGATGCATCATTAATGCATGTATCCCAGGATATGTGGTTAAAACTTC
The DNA here is from genome assembly GCF_009668065.1 of Acinetobacter sp. RIT698. NCBI lineage: Bacteria > Pseudomonadati > Pseudomonadota > Gammaproteobacteria > Moraxellales > Moraxellaceae > Acinetobacter > Acinetobacter sp. RIT698. The sequence continues at coordinate 137,651 of NZ_WJYH01000003.1, read as the reverse complement.
AAATGTATTACGCGCAGCAGGATCTCGCGCAAATACAGCTTGGATATCTTCTTTAAGCTGTTTTAGCATTAGTTTTGATCCTCATCTTTTGACTTTTTCCATGTACCATTATTTAAGGCTTGAACTCGGCTAAAAATGCCTCTCAATAAATGATATTCCATCTTATCTAATTGTATACGCCCAAATAATCGACGCAAGCGTAAAGGCAGTAAACGCGGGTTTTTAGGGTCTAAAAATTCGATATCAGCCAACATTTTTTCAATATGCGGATAAAATTGTTCCATTTGTTCGTGTGTGACCAAAGGTTCATCCCAATGCATATCTTCTGAATCTGTTACCCGCATCACCGCTTCAGTATCCAGTTTCTTATCAGCCAGTTCTAATGTTGCCATACGCATTTCATAGCACAGTACCTGAATTGCTTGAGCGACATTTAACACACCATAATCACTATTCACAGGTACGGTGACGTGAAAGTTTGCCAGAGCAAGCTCTTCATTGGTTAAACCGCGATCTTCACGACCGAAGACAATAGCGATTTCTTGTTGGTGTTGGATAACAGCCTGCATTGATTTTTGCGCCGCAGGGCGTGCATCAAGCAAAGGCCACGGAATAGTGCGACTACGCGCACTTGTTCCAAATACGATATGACAATCTTTAATGGCATTTTCTAAGCTGTCGACAATTTCTATGTGCTCAATCAGATCTGCCGCACCAGCTGCCAACGCATCTATATCTGGGTGAGGGTAGGTTTTAGGCGCAACGAGCACAAGTTTAGTTAAGCCCATTGTTTTCATTGCACGTAGAGCACTTCCGATATTGGCAGGAAGTGTCGTATTGACCATGACAATACGTACATGACTTAAATGCTGTGAAATCACAGCATTGTCGAAAATATCCATGAATATTCCAAAATATTAAGCTTTAAATTCAAATAGGGAGGTTAGGAGAATTGGCCTGCATCTGCCATATAGTCATCCATTGCATCATCCATACTCATATTTTCTGGCGGTGGTGCAACTTGAGTCGGTTGGGCAAGTCCACGATGATCCACGGCTTTTGCCGCTTTAGATTTGACTTGGTATTCAATATGAATAGATTCTTTACCAAAGTAATCACGTAATTTAGAAAGTAACTCATCCAATGGGGCAACTTTCCATTGTTGCCCTAAATGTAACTCAGCCGTGGCATAGTCATAATCTAACTGAATCTGCATTGGAATGTGTTGACACATATCGACATTACAGAAAGGCAGTAAGATCTTTTGAATATCCGAGGCTAAAGTTTTCGTCATCACTTCTGTATTCAGTGTTATGGCAATGCTATTAGCACGCTTTTGTCGAATTTCATTGAGGGTGAATGCTTTGGTCAAACGCCCCATAGGACGGTCAAAACCTTCACGTTCATAAATTTCACCTTCAATCACCACCACTTTTTCATTTTGAATGATGTCTTTAAAGCGTTGGAAGCGTTCATGATTCGCAGAGACTTCGATACGTGCTGTACCGTCATCAAGGGTAATCATCATCCGATTCGGGAAATTGGCAATATCGACCACTAAACCTGCGAAAACAGTAGTCACACCACGACGAGTAGGGGTTAATTCATTAATTTTATTTGGAATAAAGGATTTTAATTCTGCACGATAGACATCAATTGGATGACCTGTCAGATATAAACCCAATGTATCTTTTTCGCCTTTTAGACGCACTTCATCAGACCACGGTTTTACAGGCTTAGCCGGCTTACGTTGAACCTCTTCAACTTCACCAAATAAGTCCATAATACCCGTTTCACGATTTGAACGTGCCTGTTCAGCGGCTTGGACAGCTTCTGGAAGTTGTGCCATTAAACTTGAGCGTTCAATTCCCAAGCAGTCCAGTGCACCAGCGCGAATCAATGCTTCCAATGTTCTTTTATTGATTTTTTTCAAATCTACACGGTGGCAGAAATCAAATAAATCTTTAAAAAGACCATCTTGCTCACGTGAATCAATCACGGATTGCATGGCCTGTTCGCCGACACCTTTAATTGCACCTAAACCATAAATAATGGTGTTTACATCACTGGCATAGAATTGGTAGAACGACATATTTACCGATGGCGGCAATACCACTAAGTTGTTGATTCGGCAGTCATCAATTAAAAATACAATGTTATCTGTATTTTGCATTTCCGAAGACATGACCGCAGCCATAAATTCAGAAGGGTAATGTGCTTTTAACCAAGCCGTTTGATAGGCAACTAAAGCATAAGCGGCGGCATGTGATTTGTTAAAACCATAGCCTGCGAATTTTTCCATATAGTCAAAGATATGGTTGGCTGTACCTTCATCAATATCTTTTTTCGCAGCACCTTCAATAAAGGTGGCACGTTGCTTGACCATTTCCTCGACTTTCTTTTTACCCATCGCACGACGAAGTAAATCTGCACCACCCAGTGTATAGCCTGCACAGAACTGTGCGGCTTGCATCACCTGTTCCTGATATACCATGATCCCATAAGTGGGTTCGAGTACACTTTCTAACAGCGGATGTAAGTATTCAAACTCACCACCATGCATACGATGGATAAAGTCGGGGATAAGGTCCATTGGACCCGGTCGATATAAGGATACGAAGGCAATAATTTCTTCAAATTTACTTGGGCGTGCTTCTTTAAGCATTTTTTTCATGCCCACGGATTCAAACTGGAATACCGCGGTGGTATTTGCGTCAGCAAATACTGCATAGGATTTAGGATCATCCAAAGGAATGTTTGAAATATTTAACGGCCTATCAGATTGAATACGCTTATTAATATTTTGAATCGCATCTTCAATTACAGTAAGGTTACGTAGCCCCAAGAAGTCGAATTTTACTAAGCCCGCAGCTTCTACATCATCTTTATCGAATTGGGCAACCCGTCCTGTACCATCAGCTTCACACAGAATTGCTGAATAATCAGTGATCTTGGTTGGTGCGATAACCACACCACCTGCATGTTTACCTGTATTACGGGTAATGCCTTCAAGCTTGAGCGCCATTTCCCAGATTTCAGCAGCATCATCATAATCAGGGTTGGATGGATTGGTCACAATATCTTTAAGTTGTGGTTCAGCTTCAATAGATTCTTCTAAGGTGAGACCTAAAGGTTTAGTCGGAATCATTTTAGAAATACGATCTGCCAAACCGTAAGATTTACCTAAAACCCGTGCTACATCTCGAATCGCACCTTTAGCAGCCATCGTACCAAACGTTGCAATTTGAGAAACTGCATCACGACCATAATGGCGTGCCACATAATCGATGACCTTATCGCGCCCAGCGATACAGAAATCGATATCAAAGTCGGGCATGGATACACGTTCTGGGTTTAAGAAACGTTCGAAGAGTAGGTCATAACGCAACGGGTCTAAGTCAGTAATTTTTAAACTATAAGCGACGAGTGAGCCTGCACCTGAACCACGACCGGGACCTACAGGAACCCCATTGTTTTTAGACCATTGAATAAAGTCCATGACGATGAGGAAGTAACCAGGGAAATCCATTTTATTGATAATGCCAAGCTCATAGGCCAGACGTTCATCATAAGGCTTACGAATTTCAGCCCAATCTTCATCACGCGTTTCAATAGGGTAAAGGAAGTCTAAGCGTTCTTCTAAACCAATTTCAGAGAGATGCTCAAAGTAAGAATGGATGGTATGACCTTCCGGAATTGGATAGTCTGGTAGGTCATGGAATCCTAAACGGAGTGAAACTGTACAACGTTTTGCAATTTGTAAGGTATTTTCTATCGCACTTGGAATATCTGCAAATAGCTGAATCATTTCAGCAGAGGTTTTAAAATATTGCTCAGGGCTGTAATGCTTAGGACGTTTACTATCGCCTAGAACATAACCATCTGCGATACAAACGCGTGCTTCATGTGCTTCATAATCTTCTGGTCTAACAAAATGCACATCATTATGTGCCACAACACCAATATTATATTTTGCAGCGAGTTTAACCGCTTCTTCATTGAAGCTTTCTTCTAATGGGCGACCTGTACGCGTCAGCGCTAAATAAACACGATTGCCAAATTTTTCGATCCATTGTTCTAACAGCGGTTCGGCTTTTTCAGGATAAGCTGCACAGAGCATTTCTCCGACATCACTATGTAGACCCAAAAGTACAATAAGGTCTTGAGACTGTTCAAGCACCCATTCTTTTTGTACACATGGAATCGACAGTTGTTGCCCTTCAATAAAGCCGCGAGAGACAATTTCAGTCAGACCACGCCAGCCTTTATTGGTCATTGCCAGTAAGGTTGCTTTATGGTTTGCATCGTTTAATCGAATTACACTGCCGAAAATAGGTTTAATCCCTTTCCCCAGCGATTTGTTATAAAACTTAACTGCTGCATGCAGATTGGATAGGTCTGTAATGGCTAAAGCAGGCATTTCATCAGATGCGGCAGCTTTAATCAGATCAGGTATACGTACGATCGATTCTGTAATCGAGAATTCGGTATGAATACCAAGATGAACAAACTGCATAGACCTATCCTATATGAAACTGTCGGCTATTTTATCACGCTTAAACTGTGATGTGCTGAAATAAAATGTTCTGGATGAATTATTGCTTTGTGTCTAAGTATTTGAAATATATTTAAATATACTGAATTTTTTAATTTTGGCTTTTAGTTGCATGATTAACCAGCAGTCAGCTTGAGTTGTGTGTTGATGGTCTTTTTTACATAGAAACGAATAATTTAAGCTTTATTTGAATGATATGGGTTGAAAGAAACAGGGTAATCCATTCAAGCTATTGTTATCAAATGAGACAAAGATACAGTGAGATTTTATCGGGTGATAAATGGGTTTAGCATGAATGAGCTTATTGGACGTTTTGATATCGCTATTTGCTTAGCTTACTTATTCTTATCGCATATGATCTAACTGATAAATAATAAAAGCCCTGACTATTATTCAGTTAGGGCTTTGTATATCTAAAAAAGTCGGACTTATAAAGCCTTTAAACGTTCTGAACCAATCCAATGTTTAGAAAATTGATATGCTGCACGCCCTGAGCGTTGACCACGAGCTTGACACCATCTTAATGCTTCAGCACGTACATCATCAGCAAAGGGCATGTCTGCTTTTGTTAAATAGTGCTCCACAATTTCTAAATAAAGATTTTGATCCATCGGATAAAACGACAACCACATACCGAAACGATCTGATAAAGAAATCTTTTCTTCGATGGCTTCTTGTGGGTGCAACTCTTTATATTGCGGCACATCGACTTTGGTTACAGGCGTGTTTTCATGCATAAATTCAGGTAATAAATGACGACGGTTACTGGTCGCGTAAATCACAAAATTACTTGAGCCAGATTGTAGCGAGCCATCTAAGACACTTTTTAAACTACGATAATTTTCATCTTCAGCATTAAATGCCAAGTCATCACAATAAACGATGAACTTTTCTGGACGATCTTTAATAATTTTTTGAATTTCTGGCAAGTCTGACAAATCATCTCGTTCAATTTCAATTAAACGTAAGCCTTGTTCTGCATACTGGGTAAGTAAAGAACGGACAATGGATGATTTTCCTGTACCGCGTGAGCCAGTCAGTAAAATATCGTTGGCCGGTAAGCCGTGTAGAAATTGTTCAGTATTTTGTAAAATTTTAGCTTTCTGACGTTCAATCCCTTTAAGATCATCCAAATGCATTGCTTTCGGGTTATAAATCGCTTTGAGTTGTTTATCGTGCCACCTAAAAGCCACTGCTTCAAAGTCGGTATCCTTTTTTGTTTCAGGAAGGACTTGATGTAACTGATCAAGAACAGTGGATAATTTTTGGATGATATTGTCAGGTAAGTCGAAAGTTGCCATATCCGTTCGCTATTTTCAGAAATTACAATGTGTGGTTGATATTAGCACAGTAATTTTATTGAGCTAATCTCAATAGGCGATAATTGGAATCTAAAGCAAGAATTAAATGACTTATGGTAATTGATTATCTGGTTATTTTTCAGCATAGTTTATCGACAGGTATCTAAAAGTGTCGGATTAAAAATCAAAGGAATATTAGAAATGTTATTAGAACTTACTCAAGATTTAAATCCGCATCAGGCTTATCGTATTAAAAAACTAAAAAGAAAACTGAAACATGCGGAAAACTATGAAGAGTGGAAATCTATAGCGTTGAAACTGGATGAAGAAACGGGGGCACAGGAGTGGAAGCTGGATAATACCTCTCCATATTTTGATGCTGAAATTATTTCCCATCGGTTAAATTTATTGCGTCGTTATCGTCTGCAAAATCGCACCCAAGATTTGATGTATATCCTAAGAGAAGGATTTAGTCACGATGTTGCCAACATCGGGCATCCGATGCTATTTGCACATACCTATGTTGGAACTAAAAAAATAATTGAAGATTATATCGATGAAGTCAGTAATAGTTTGGCATTCATCGCTTCAGAAAGTTGCCAAGCCTTGTGTCATGAAAGCAAAAGGAAGTTTTTCGAAAACTGTGAAAAGGCCTATGGTCAGCCCGCACTGATGTTTTCAGGTGGGGCAACCTTAGGTTTATTCCATAGCGGTGTTTGTAAGGCATTAATGGAACAAGACTTAATGCCAAAAGTACTTTCTGGTTCAAGTGCTGGGGCAATCATGACGGCGATGCTGGGGGTAAATGAACCGGGTGAGATTCCAAACTTGCTGAGTGGTGACCAATTTTATAGTGAAGCCTTTCACTTTCGTAGCTTAAAAGAATTAATCAAAGGCAATGGTGGTTTTGCAGATGTCCGATATCTTAAAAAGTTTTTGGTCGAAAATTTAGGTGATGTAACGTTTCAGGAGGCGTTTGAAAAATCAGGCTTGGATATCAATGTCACCGTCGCGCCTTATGATGTTTCCCAAGAAGATGTACGAATCATGAATAAATATACCTCACCAGATTTATTGGTCTGGAGTGCAGTATTGGCATCATGTGCTGTACCGGTTTTATTTCCACCTGTGCGTTTGATCAGTAAACGTTACGATGGTGTACATACCCCTTATTTGGCAAATACGCGTTGGGTGGATGGCAGTGTCCGCAATGATTTCCCCCAAGAGCGCATGTCACGTCTTTATAATTTGAATTACACCATTGCCAGTCAGGTTAATCCACATATTGTACCGTTTATGCAGAATGATGAAGAACGTTACCGTAGAGATTTACTGAGTTGGCCTGAACGTATTGTGCGTAGTCAAGGACGCATGGCTGCAATGGGGATCATGGACTTTGCCAGAGGTCGTATGGGACGAGTTCCTTCTATGCGTCGTTTACTCGATCATGGTTACGGAATTATTGACCAGCGCTACTATGGTGATGTCAATATTATTGGGGAATATAGCTTGCGCCATTATAGCTATATGTTACAGAACCCACGCCCATATCTATTTAAGCTGTTGCAACGAGAGGGTGAGCGTGCAACTTGGCCAAAAATTTCAAGCATAGAAACACATGCGCGTATTGGTAAAACAATCCAACATTGTCTAGAAGTTTTGAATCATCCAATGACTAAAGATATACCCGCAGAACAATTGACCGAAGTATGAGCCAAAGCAGAATTCTTCCAGTTGCATATAATTCAATCCAAAGTCAAAAATTTGGTCGCCGTGTTTATCAAATTCAACAGGGACAGCAATGGTTTTGGTTGAAATTACAGCTCAAAAATTCAAATCACTGTTATCAACAGCACTTTTTAAATGAGCTGAACTGTTATAGTGAATTGAATGCATTGGAGACAGAAGCTCAACCTGTATTGTTGAACTTTTCAATATTTGACCCATTTCAGCAATTTCAAATTGATGAAGAGGTCATTGATCAAGCTTTATGGGTGGAAGATGCCCCAAAGCTTTTTCAGGATCTGCCTGATCGACTTAGTTTGGCTGAAATTGGTAAGCGATTAGTACTCAGCTTAGATGTGCTTGAACATTTGCATGACTATGGTTATCTGCATGGCGATATCAAAGTTGAGCACTTTCGAGTTAAGGATGAGAAAAGTTATTTGATTGACTTTGAACAGGCTGTAAACATCGCTCAAGAGGCAAATTTAACAAATATCGCAACACATACCGCAACACCTCGGTATATGGCACCAGAATTGTTTCATGGTCAACTAAAATCATTTCAATCCGATATTTATGCGTTGGGAATCGTTTGGTTGGAGTGGTTGACACAACAGCGCTTATCGGCGAAAAGCTATCAAGATTGGGCATTTTTGCATTGTCAGCAGCTAAATGTGGTGTTACCACAGCAATTTAAAATTTTTGAAATGGTTTTAACAGAGATGTTAATGAAAAAAATAGGGCAACGTTGCTCAAATATTTATCAAATAAAACAAGTATTAAGCCAAATTGTTTAAACAAAAAGCAGTATTTGCAACATTTGTTTTTTATTTAAACAAACGAGTGTCTTTTTCGAAAAAAGGGCTTGTCATAATAAAACGATCTCTATAATATACACAGCCATTGGGGACGTGGCGAAATTGGTAGACGCACTGGATTTAGGTTCCAGCGCCGCAAGGTGTGAGAGTTCGAGTCTCTCCGTCCCCACCAAGCAATTCATTTTGTGGTACTAAAACAAAATGAAGGGTTATAGAGGATTGGTGTAATGGTAGCATGACGGTCTCCAAAACCGTTCGTCAAGGTTCGAATCCTTGATCCTCTGCCAAGTTATTTAAAAAGACTACAGTGTTAGTTTTTATTCGGGGACGTGGCGAAATTGGTAGACGCACTGGATTTAGGTTCCAGCGCCGCAAGGTGTGAGAGTTCGAGTCTCTCCGTCCCCACCAAATTTAAAAAAGCATGATGAAAATCATGCTTTTTTTATGCTTAAATTTTTATTCTAACTATGCTGTATCTTGATTAAAGGTTTTTTAGAATTAGAATTTTATCCAGATCAATAAAAAGACCTAAACGTAATCGTTTAGGTCTTTTCAAAGAGAAACTTCATTTAAACACTTACTAAGCCTTTAAGTGATCCTCAAACTCTTCACCGAGCTGCATTGCTAAGTTATTACCAGATAAATCACAAGTGACTAAACCATATTCTTTTTTAAAGCTGAAAGTAAATCCTTTTCCATCAGCTAAATTTTTTACTGAATAGCCTAATTTTTCTAACCAAATACGAAAAGCGATTAAATTCTTTGCCTTTACAACCTTTTTCACAGAAGATCTCCTTAATTCCTGCCTATAAATTTAATAGGGGTGATCATTAAATTTTTAAAGGGGAAATTTGATGAAACTTATTTTTTATATCAATATTTGAGCAATTTGAGAAATGACGCTTTTGTATCAATGCGTATTTTTTTGCTATCAATATGGATGAAATGTGAATTTACTTAAAAATTTTGAAATAAAACAACCAATTAATTAAATATGAAAACTGTGCTTGTAATATTTTGATGCAAAGATATCGTTTTAAAAAAGCAGAATTTTTCTCATTTTTACTTTGGCTAAATGTAAGTAAATTTAACAGAAGTATAGGTCATTATGCCTGTATGGGATGATGTTGATCTAAGAAATCTAAAATATCGCCAAACAGTTGTGTCTGATCTTTGCCTAAAGTCATGAGATGCCCTGTATTGGGATAACTTTTAATCTGTTTTTTTGTAGAATTCACATGATTATAAATGGTTTGTGCACTGGATTGATAATGTGCATCATCTAACTCGCCATACAATAAAAAAATAGGTGCGCGAATTAAAGAAACATTGCTTATGGTTGCGGCAACAAACTGATGAAATGCATGTAGTTGTATTGCTGCTTTATTTTCTAAGTTTTTTAAGTCTAGCTCTACATTGCTATTCTGAAATTGATGGAGATATTCAGCATAGTGCTTTAGTCGCTTAAAAAGATCATTTACACTTCGATCCTGTGGCGCAGACATGCTAATACATGCATCAATTGGAAAGTGCTCAGTGAGTTTTAACGATAAAATTGCACCTAAAGAAACCCCAATGACAGCAATATGCTTATAACCCTGATTTTCTAAGAGTTGATAAGCATTATATGTATCTTGCCACCAATCATCTGTAGTGTAATTGAGAAACTCATCAATCGTTAAACCATGCCCGGCGTAGCTAGGTGCATAGCAAGTGTAGCCATGTTTATGCAGAAATTTTGCTAAGGCCTTCAAATCTTGAACGGTACTGGTATAGGCATGTAATAACAGTACCGCCCGCTGAGAGGCTTTTAAAAACAGAGGCTTAGGCTGGCGCAGTTTTAACATTGTGGGGACAATAATCGTGATTGCTTAAAAATGATCTTTCAATGCACGAATACGCGCAAATTCTTCAGCACTTTCGACACGTAAAAAAGGATTGGTTTCAAGCTCAAGTTCAATGGTGCTGGGCAAGGTAATTTTCCCATGTTCACGGAGCTGTTTGATTTCTTCGGCACGTTGTTGTATTGCTCTGTTCTCTGGCTCGATATGCAAAGCAAATTGTGCATTAGAAAGCGTATATTCATGGGTGCAGTAAACTTTGGTTCTTGGTGGTAAAGCAGCAAGGCGATTGAGAGAGTGATAAAACTGTTCAGCAGTTCCTTCAAACATACGTCCACACCCCATAGCAAAAAGGGTATCACCACAGAAAACACTGTCTAATGCATCAATAAAATAAACGACATGCCCTAGGGTGTGACCTGGCACAGCAATAATGTCGATGTTTAATCCATGAAATTCAAATTGATCATCGTGTTGTAGCGGGTAGGTAATAAAAGGAATGTGACTCAGTTCAGCGCGTGGCCCATAAACAGGAATATTATGATCTGCAATCAATTCTGGAACACCACCAATATGGTCTTTATGCCAGTGTGTAAGCCAAATTTGTTTTAAATTCAGTTGATGCTCAAGGCAATAATCTTCAACGAGTGATGCTTCTGTGGGGTCAATTGCAACGACATCATGGCTTTGACTGTCTTCGATCAGCCAAATATAGTTTTGTAATTGATTTTTTACATCTATGACGTGAATTTTAAATTGCATCGTTGAATTCCATGAATATGCTGACACAAATTTAATCGCAAAATCAGCTATAGACAAGTTAGAAAGCAGATTACAGTCTTTTTTATGTGAAAACATATGTAATTCGATAGTGCGGCATGTTGTTTGCTTGAACAAACAAGACATATGGTAGGTTATTCTTTTAGAGAATAGCATATAGACCAATATGCTATTCTCAATAAAACTTAACAGGCCATTCCTTGGTTGATTTCTAATTTGCTCAGTTTGCCATTTTTAAAACTAAAATCGACATAACTGCGATAGCCTGTTTCAAATTCAGCAGGATTTTTTAAAAACTCTTTGGCTTCCGATGCCGTTAAAATTAAAACACTGGTGCCTGTTTTGGCGCTGTTTGGGAAGTCTTTTTTAAATTGATTCATGCTATACAGATTAGTGATGGGTTTATTGTTAATCAGGATTGTATCCGTGATCGCTGGCGCATTTGACCAAGAAAGCCAAACTCGTCCTTTGGTTGTGCCAAGTTGTTGAAAATTATTTTTGCCTTTATAGAAAGTCTCAGACTTAATCTGTGGATTGTCTTCATTATAAATTTCAAACATCAGTTTTTTCCCTGATGCAGTAGAGCTTGAGTATTCATAGTTACCACTACATTCTGAAAATGCTTTTGTAGTTTTTTGAGAGGTGTTTCCGAGCAACTTTTCAATTTGCGTTGCACTTAGCGCTTGGTTGAGCTCTACACCATTGACTTTTACTGTGGTGGTGTAATTGTCTGAAGCTTGCGCAAAACTACAAATAGGTAGCATAAGGAGTAGTGAGGCGATTGTTTGAGTAAAATTATTCATTTCAAATATTTCTTAAGTTTTCTATAACATAATTAGTTCTGACTGATTGATCAAGAGCAGATGATCAAATGAGTGGAATTAAAGTGGATAGGACTAAGCAAGTATAGAATCAAGTACGGATCTATAAATTTTATAAGTATTTATATCTGTAGCTAACTAAAGAAATAAAAAATACCCTCAACAAGGAGGGTATGATTTTAGAAAAAAGAACAGCTGGAAATGGCAAGCAAGGATTATCGAAGCTTTGATAACCAATTTCCAAGACTCTGTACAATTTGTACAAGGATCAATAAGACAATCACGGTGAGATAAACCACACTTTGATCGAAACGTTGATAACCATAAGAAATTGCTAAATCACCAATACCGCCAGCGCCTACAGCACCCGCCATTGCTGTTGCACCAATCAAGCTAATGGTTGCTGTGGTAAGGCTCAAAATGAGTGAGCTACGGGATTCAGGGATAATAAACTTAAAAATAATCTGCCAAGGCGATGCACCCATTGCTTGTGCAGACTCAATGATCCCTTCATTCACTTCAAGCAATGATGTTTCTACAAGACGACCAATATAAGGACCAACATAAATGGTCAACGGTACAATCGCTGCCCAAGTACCGATTGTTGTACCCACGATCGCTTTGGTCAGTGGAAAAACCGCAATCAATAGAATAATAAAGGGGAGCGAGCGTAGTGCATTGACGATAGGATTTAAAATCTGATAGACAGCACGATTGGGTAAAATGCCATTAGGGCGAGTGACCAGCAAGGTAATTGCTTGAATAAAGCCCCAAATGGTACCAAACAGCATTGCAAAAATGACCATTTGAATGGTTTCTTGCATCGCTGTAACAAATTGGTCAATGCTTAAAGAGCTTTTCCAAAATGGTGCTGTGAGCGTAGTGAGCCATTGTACAATGAGTTCTCTCATAGTCTAACTCCTGACTGTTCCACCTTGACCCCATTTTTTTCAAAGAAATCTATGGTTTGGCGAATGCTTTCAGCATCTCCCAAAAGTTGTATAAACATTTGACCGATCACTGAACCATTAATTTCAGTCATATTGGCAAATAAAATATTTAAGCTGACATCAAATTGCTTAATTGCTGCTTGTACCACGGTCTCTTGCGCTGAAGTACCCAAAAATTGCAGACTATAAATACTTTTATGATTTTGATTTTCGAGATTGTTTAAGATATTAACAGGGAGCTGTTGCTGTAAAACGGTTTGAATAAAGTTTTTCGTCGTCGGGTGTTGCGGTTGACTAAAAATTTCTAAGGTAGAACCAGTTTCAATCACTTTGCCTTGTTCCATGACCGCAACAAAATCACAAACAGATTCAATCACATCCATTTCATGCGTAACCATGACAATGGTAATCCCTTGCTCTTGATTAATCTTTTTAAGCAAAGCGAGAACAGATTTCGTGGTTTGTGGATCAAGCGCAGAGGTTGCTTCATCACAAAGTAAAATTTTGGGGTGGTTGGCCAAGGCGCGTGCAATACCGACACGTTGCTTTTGTCCTCCCGAGAGTTCATCTGGAAAAGCATCTTTTTTGTGCTTTAGATCAATAAACTCAAGTAACTCATTTAAACGTTTTTCACGTTGGTCTTTACTGACACCCAGCAACTTTAACGGCATTTCAATATTGTCAGCTACAGTTTTGGTTTGTAGCAAATTGAAATGCTGAAAAATCATACCTATATTTGCACGTTCTTGACGTAATGCACGTGCATCAAGTGCCGTAAAGTCTTTTTGATTAATGATGACTTGTCCTTGGTTGGGACGCTCAAGCAAGTTAATCAAACGGATTAAGGTACTTTTACCTGCACCACTATAGCCGATAATGCCAAAAATACTGCCCGCTGGAATCTCAAGATTAATCTGATCCAGCGCACGTATGGTTTGACCTTTCAACTCATAGTGTTTTGAAATGTTTTTAAATTCAATCATATCGTCAAAAACTATAGCAAAAAGAAAAAACAGGCAAATTCACTTTGCCTGTTTTATGAGGGCCTGTAGACCTTTCATAAAAGAATGGTCAATAGACCTGATCCATTATAAAACTATTTTGATTCTGTAAGATAGCTTACAGGTTTATTCACATCAACTTTAGTTCCACCGAAGTGTTCTTGAACATATTTACCTACAGCAGGAACATGATATAACTCACCCACTTTTTTCAAAAGGGCATCGTCTTTACGTGCATCTGCAACAGCAAGTACGTTGACATTCATTTTGGTTGTTTGGTCAACTGGCTCATAATAAACCGAATCTTTAAGCACGTTTAAACCGCCTTCCATTGCCAAAGTATTACCTAAAACAATTGCATCAACTTCATCTTTAGCACGTACCGCAGTCGCCATTTGAATAGGTTTGATAACAATTTTCTTTGCATTTTCAGTAATATCAGCAGGCGTGCCTTTAACTAAATCAAAGCCATCTTTCAATTTGATGAGACCAGCAGATTGTAAAAGTAACAATGCACGCGATTCATTTGCGCCATCATTTGGAATAGCAATGGTTGCGCCATTGGCAAACTCTTCAACTTTTTTAACTTTACTAGAATAAATACCCATTGGCTCTAAATATGTTGTAGAGATTGGTGCAATTTTTTCTTTGTTTGATTGATTGAAAGCAACAAGATATGCATAAGATTGAAATGCATTGATATCGACTTCTTTGTTTGCCACAGCAGTATTCATTGCAACATAGTCAGTGAAGTTTTTAACTTCTAATTTAATTCCAGCTTGCTTTGTTTCTGGTAATGTTGCGATATAGCGCCAAATATCTGCATCTGAACCTGTAGAAGCCATGGTAACGACTTGTTCTTTACCTGCATCTGCTTGAGCAGCATCATTTTTTGGAGCTTCTTGTTTTCCACAAGCAGAAAGAGTAAGCACAGACGCGCTAAGTAAAACGCCAAACAGCTTTTTCATGAATAAGTCCTAAGTAGCAAATGCAGTAGAATTTTGTCCTTTGCATTCTCGATCATTTAAATCGAATTTTTAACATTTTGAAAATAAATAATGCGGTGACGTACTTGTCTGATTGCGCTATCTATATTCTTTACATTTGAGGATTAGCAGTATGTTTTAAAAGAATTTTAATTGTTTAAAACAGACTCTAAAGATTTGTTTATCATATCAATAAATGAAAATTATACATAGTGGCTGCGTGTTGACATTGGGTAGTGATGTCGTTGCATGAATATCAATGTTTTTATTAATTTAATAAAGAAAACAAATGCTTTTGTTGAATGCTAAACAATAAATGATTAAATTTTACACTTATTCATAATATATAAATTTTTTAGGATTTATTATCTTTTTTTTGAATAAGTAAAATAAACTTAGATCTGCATTTATAGCAGTGCTCTGATAAGCGTTATTTCAGATTGTTAGGCGAAATAGGGTGATTTTATTCAAACAGTGATTGACATTGACACTACTGTCATACTTTAGCATGAAGATCTTATATACATCAAAGAGATCAATAAATGAAATTAATCATCTTTCTTTTAAGCAGTTTGTTATTGCTAAATACTGCATATGCTCAAAATAATGTTTATATCATTCATGGCTATGGTGCAAAGGTGGCTGATCATTGGTTTGATTATATTGAGGAAAATTTACAAGATAAAAATACTAAAGTTGTAAAGATCGCGTTACCGAATTCAAGCAATCCAAATCTTTTACAGTGGAAGCAAACCTTAAAAAATAATATTGCTCAAATTGATCAGCATACATTTTTTGTTGCGCACAGTTTAGGATGTATTACGCTGCTTGATTTCCTGTCTGAATTGGATTTTCAACAGATAGGTGGTGTTGTCTGTGTATCTGGATTTTTGAATAAATTGGCAGTATTACCTCAACTGGATTCATATATCGCTGAGACGAATAAGGATTTTTCTTTTAAAAATAAAATATTAAATCGAAGAATGTTTATATCGAGTAATGATCAATATGTTCCAGCTGATTTAAGTATCTCGCTGGCAGAAAAATTAGAGTTTCCTTATGAAATTATTCCCAATGCTGGACATTTTTTAGCGAGTGATGGATATCGGGAATTTCCTCAATTATTAGATTGGCTTCAAATGGTCATTGGTGGTGTTGAGGCGGTAGGTGATTCAAATGATTCAAACTAAATTTTTACAACATCTTTATTATAAATTAAGTTGGATTAAGCTTTTCTATGAATAATCGTAAAGGCGACTGATACTTTACAATTACAAGCGTTTTTTTGCTGAACTCATACTGTTTAGTTGTTTTGAGATAGTGGAAAGAAGAATTGACTAAGAGGATTTTTGAATAAAAGGCAAAGTTGATTTATTGGTTTTTGGTTGATTTAATTTATTGATTTTTCATTTTATTTATTGTTTTTATTAGATTTTTTGTAATAAAAACTATTCATTTTTTTAAATTGTTATGTTTAAATCGAACATTCTTTAATCAAGATTGAATTAGAAAATAATAATGAAAGCATTAATTACAGTTGGTTGTAAGACTGATCATGGCGGAGTCATAATTTTAGGTGATGTTTCTTTTCTTGTGGAAGGTAAAGCAGTGCATCTAGATGGTATGACTCACTTTTGTCCAAAATGTAAAGTTCAATCTAAGGCTATTGCTTCTAATCAAGGTTTTGTGGTTGTTAGTGGTAAGAGTGCTGTAGCTGATGGTGATAGTTCAACTTGCGGTTCAAAATATTTAAAAATTTCAGATCTTGCAGTTATGAGTAATGGGGCTAGTGTTGAAATGAGTAATGCAGTGACAGCACCTTTAATGAAAAATAATTTTATTGAATATCAGAAAAATACTTATGATGAACAGTTACAATTGCAAGATATAAATAGTGAGCCTTATGCCAATCTTGAATATTTAGTTACTTTTGATGATGGCTCAACTTGTAAAGGTGTTACTGATGATAAAGGTAATACAAAAAGGTTGAAAACAAATGGTGCTGTAAAAATTATTTCTGTTGATTTAATCGTCAATAGTAGTTGCACTGAATCTTGTTTTTGCGGGGAATAGAGTATGGATTTTAAAATTGTCCCTGATTTACATTTGCCCGAAGTACCTGGATTTAAATTACCTAATATGCCTGAAATACCTTCAGGTAAGTCAGTAATTAGATTTATCACAGATAATCTTATAACAAATACAATTGCAGACTCTAAAATAATTATTAGAGAAGATAAGTCTAAAAATTATCGGTCTTTAACATCAGGTGAGATAGCAATATGTCAAAAGATCTTTCGTGACTCAATCAACTATAAAAATGTCAAAGTTATTAATAGTGCAATTTTACCCAAACAAGATGTTCCTGTTACGCCATATGGAAGCCCTCATTACCCTGATAATTTAACGGGTTCTGATGTATACCAGTCTGATTTTTCTAATCCAAAGTTTAAGGGCAATACAAATGTTGGTAATGGCCGTGATTTAACAATAGTATAAAGAATGACATTTATTCATGAAATGACACATGTGTGGCAATACCAAAAAGGGCTTAATTTGAGTAAAAGAGGTATCATTTTACAACCTTTAGATAGGCTGATTCCTGATAGTATTTATGATGCATATTCATATCAATTAAAATATGGCTCAAAATTTAATGATTTTAATTTTGAGCAACAAGCAACTATCGTTTCTGACTATTTTGGAATTCTATCAGGTTTTAATGAGGCTAATTTTAGTTCATATTGGAGAAAATATTCTAATCCATTTTGGAGGCAATATATTCAGGATTTAATGCTACCAATAATGAATAATCCTAAAGACTTTAAGCTCAAGGGGACTCTATTAGATAATCCAATGGCTATAGCTTCTAATTTATATTTTATAGTGAGATAAAATGAAAAAAACAGCATTATTTTTATCTATTGTATTACTCTTGCTAAATGGTTGTAAGAAAAAATATGAAGATAACTTTGAATATAAGATAGTGAACAAAAAAATATGTGCTGTAAAGAATAGAGTAGTGGAGAAAGCAAATCATATAAATTGGTTATTTCTGGAGGTTCGGAATTCTTTGGGTGATGTTGTGAGTGGAAATTTGCAGGTTGATAAAAACACTAAAGAGTACCTTTTTTGCTCAGATTTGAATGAATTTAAAAAAGAGGTTGGAGAAGGGGTTATACAATCAGATATTTCAATTGAATTAGATAATACTTCATCCGTACAAGAATATAATTTCAGGAATTATTCTTGTATTTTTGCAGACTCAGTAAAATTAAACTTATCTCAACGTGATTCATCTAAAAGCTGTACCTGAAAAAAACTAATATGTATGTACGAAGATATGAGTTTTATAATTTTTATTTAAACGTAAATTTTTGATCTGTTTGTCGTTGGAGATTTACCAAATAAAAAACCCGCCTAGGCGGGTTTTACAACTCAATCGAGTTTAAGCATTTTCACGAGCAATCGCACGGTAACCAATATCTTTGCGGTATTGGACACCATCAAAAGTCACTTTTTGGCAAAGTTCCAAGGCTTTTGCTTGCGCTTCACCAATTGTGTTGCCTAACGCTGTAACGCAAAGTACACGACCGCCAGCAGTCACTACATCGCCATTGGCATTGTTTGCTGTACCTGCATGGAAAACTTTCGCATCTGTCATTTGGATATCTAAACCAGAAATCACATCATCTTTGCTCGAAGTTTCAGGATAGCCTTTAGACGCAAGCACAATACCAACAGTTTTACGCTCATCCCATTCAGCTTCAGTAGGTAAGTTACCAGCAATACCAGCTTCTACTAAATCAACCAAAGAAGATTTTAAGCGCATCATGATCGGTTGAGTTTCAGGGTCACCAAAACGGCAGTTAAATTCAATGACACGAGGTTGCCCTTGCTCATCAATCATCAAGCCAGCATACAAGAAACCTGTATAAGTATGACCATCAGCTTTCATACCATCTACGGTTGGACGCATGACTTCTTTCATGACTCTGTCAAAAACATCTGCAGTCACAACTGGGGCAGGGGAATATGCACCCATACCACCCGTATTTGGACCTTGGTCAGCTTCAAAAATACGTTTATGGTCTTGTGAAGTTGCCATAGGTAGGATGTTGTCACCATCAATCATACAAATGAACGATGCTTCCTCACCATCAAGGAATTCTTCAATAACAACACGCGAACCTGCATCACCAAATTTATTGCCTGCAAGCATGTCATCAATTGCATCAAATGCTTCTTGATTGGTCATCGCAACAATGACGCCTTTACCCGCAGCAAGGCCATCTGCCTTAATTACGATTGGTGCGCCATTTTTTTCTACAAATGCTTTGGCTGCATCCACTTCAGTGAATACATCATAGAATGCTGTAGGAATGTTATGACGTTTTAAAAAGTGTTTGGCGAAAGCTTTAGAGCCTTCAAGTTGTGCTGCAAATTGGGTTGGTCCCCAAATTTTAAGGCCAGCTGCTCGTCCTGCATCGACCACACCATTTACAAGCGGTGCTTCAGGACCAACAATAATGAGGTCAACGGCATTATTTTTTGCAAAGTCGATAATGGCAGGGTTGTTGAGAATATCTAAAGCAACATTTTCACATTTATGTTCAGTTGCTGTACCCGCGTTTCCTGGTGCAACAAAAACTTTAGTGACTTGATCGTCTTGCGCAATTTTCCATGCCAATGCATGTTCACGACCACCACTACCCAAAACTAATATGTTCATCTTATGGATCCTTTTTTAATCCCTCCCAACCTCCCTTTATACAGGATGGGTATCACGAATTTAAAGAGTCCTGTAGTTCGTGACAAGTCCCTCTTATGAAAAGAGGGACTTAGGGGGATTTTTAAATAATGATTTATTGTGAATTAGTGACGGAAATGACGCATACCCGTGAAGACCATTGCAATACCAGCTTCATCTGCTGCTGCAATTGTTTCTTCATCACGCATTGAACCACCCGGTTGAATAATACATTTGATACCGGCTTTTGCAGCGTTATCAATACCATCACGGAATGGGAAGAATGCATCAGATGCCATAACAGCACCTTCAACCACTAAACCTGCATGTTCAGCTTTGATCGCTGCGATACGTGCAGAGTTTACACGGCTCATTTGACCAGCACCGACACCAATGGTTTGACGGCCTTTAGCATAAACAATAGCATTGGATTTAACGTATTTGGCAACTTTCCAAGCAAAGATTAAATCATCGATTTCTGCTTCAGTAGGGGCACGCTTAGTTACCACTTTAAGATCATCTTTGGTGATCATACCGAGGTCTTGGTCTTGAACTAATAAACCGCCATTGACACGTTTATAATCGTATTGTGAAGCACGTTCATCAATTTTAGGAAGTTCGCCACA
Source organism: Acinetobacter sp. RIT698 (assembly GCF_009668065.1). Lineage (NCBI taxonomy): Bacteria > Pseudomonadati > Pseudomonadota > Gammaproteobacteria > Moraxellales > Moraxellaceae > Acinetobacter > Acinetobacter sp. RIT698. Next base: position 117,497 of record NZ_WJYH01000003.1, on the reverse strand, counting down.
TACCAGTACACGAACGTTTTTCTTTGCGCCAGTCACTTCAAGTACACCATCGGCAATACTTGGTGCAATAATCACTTCAACAAATTGACGGTCAACAATTGCTTGAGCTGTAGCAACATCTAATTCACGGTTAAATGCAATGATGCCACCAAATGCTGATTCTGGATCAGTTGCATAAGCAAGATCGTATGCAGCCTTAAGACCATCTAACGATACTGCAACACCACATGGATTTGCATGTTTAACGATGACACACGCTGGTTTTGCAAATGATTTGACACATTCAAGTGCTGCATCTGTATCCGCGATATTGTTATAAGAAAGTTCTTTACCTTGTAACTGCTTAGCAGTTGAAACCGATGCTTCAGTTGCAGTCGATTCTACATAGAAAGCAGCGGATTGATGTGGATTTTCACCATAACGAAGATCTTGTACTTTATTTAACTGGGTATTGAAAGTACGGGCAAATTTGTCAGCTTGACCTTCTTCTTTACCAACACGTGCACCGAGGTAAGAAGCAATCATGCCGTCATACTGGGCAGTATGTTCAAATGCTTTAACCGCTAAATCGAAACGAGTCGCATAAGATAAAGCACCATCCGCTTTAAGTTCTGCAATTACAGTTGCATAATCAGTCGCGTTTACGATGATCCCCACAGAAGCATGGTTTTTCGCAGCTGCACGAACCATTGTTGGGCCACCAATGTCAATATTTTCAATTGCATCTGCAAGCGAGCAGTCTGGTTTAGCAACAGTAGCAGCAAAAGGATAAAGGTTTACGACAACAAGATCGATTGCATCGATGTTGTGTTCAGCCATGACAGCTTCGTCTAGACCACGACGAGCCAAAATGCCTCCATGAATTTTAGGATGCAGTGTTTTTACACGACCATCCATCATTTCTGGGAAGCCTGTGTGCTCTGAAACTTCAACTACAGCCACATTGTTGTCTTTAAGCAACTTATATGTACCGCCAGTAGATAAAATTTCCACCCCAAGAGCAACAAGGTTCTGGGCAAATTCAACGATCCCGGTTTTATCAGAAACAGAGATTAAAGCGCGTTTAATAGTCATGATCTTCGTCAACAGTTTTTAAGTCTAGAGATTGAACAGGTAGGCAAAATATAGGTAAAAAAAATGCCCACGCAAGCCGTGAGCATTTTATCATTTATTCACTCATTAAACCGTGAGCTTTTAACTTTTTGCGTAAAGTGCCACGGTTCAGTCCGAGAATCTCAGCAGCGCGAGTCTGATTCCCGCGTGTGTATTCTAAGACAACAGATAAAAGAGGTTTCTCCATTTCTGCTAGCACCATGTCGTACACTTGTGATGGTTGCTCACCTTGCAATTGTGCAAAATAGTGACGAACTGCGCGATCTACGTGAATACGAAGAGCGACGTCAGATTGTGCAGTAAAAATAGGAGATTTGCTATTCATGCGAGTTAATCCGAAAATCAAAATATTACTTGGGTAAAGTAATATATAAATGTGGTCTAAAAAAATCTGAGCTCCGTTTTAGATCCTAAAACGGTTGGCTCTAAAACAAGAACAATTAGCTTGCCACAAATCGTCGAGTTGAGTGAAAAATAAGCGTAACAATAGATTAATATTTGTTACAACACTCTTTTAAACAAAAAAATGTTCTACTTGCGCGATATTGGATATAAAGCACATAACAAAACAGTATTTTTTTTGAAAAAATGCGAGGAGTTTGCAGGACAAAGCTTTCGTGGCGCGTATGATACCATTGTCTAAGAAAAAATGAGCAAGAAAACTACATTTTTTTTCATTTTTTTATAATTTTTTTTAATTTTAAGGGTGAATAATGTCTAATTGGTACTGATCAAAACTTTTTCTTGGCTCTGTAACAACAAATTTAAAAGGATATGGGCTATTTTTAGGAATACGCTTAATTCCAACTAAACTTTCAATCAGATATTGCTCAGGTGTAATCACATGTGTAGCAATGACCTTATTTTGAGCTTTTAAGGTGACTCTTATTAGGGGTAATTCTAAGCTTTTAGAATATTGGTTATTGAGTTGACCTGAAAATTGCGTCTCGTCTCTACCAAGTGCTTTAACTTTAAGATGACTAATCACAATTTGTTTATAGCGTTGATCAACAGTATCGCACTGTAAGACGGCACAGGTTTGGGTAAAAACAGTATTTAAAAATGGATAACGATCAGTTAGGTTTGGATTAAACCAAAGGATTTGAAATAATAAAATGCTGAGTAGGGCAAGGTTGATCAAGCTCCACGCCAGATAATAAAACGTACTTTTGGGTTTTATTAAATGTTGCCCGTGGTTATTTAAACCTTGTGATAGGTTTAAGCTTGGAATGTTATTGACCGGTTCATTGTTGAAATAATTCAAATTGTTTAAGTATGTTCTTAAATCAATATTGGAGTTTTCAATTTTACGATTAAAAATATCTAAGACATTGGTTTCGATTTGTCGTTTCGTCGTAATGAGGTTTTGTGCCTGATTTTGCACAACAGTATCAGGATCGATCTTGGGTTGAGCAGGTTGACTGTTTTGTAGATGGATTAATGCATTAAAATTATGTGAACATTTCGGACAACAAACCATACCCTGCGCAACAGTGAGTTGCGTAACTGATACTTTATAAACTGAAGCACAATTTGGGCATCGGGTTTGTTTTTCGGTCATAAATATTTATATTTTCATAGATTAAACAGCCTTACGCGACCCAGAAATTCTGCACCAGGTTTCTTCACGTTTCTCGACTTCTACTATATCAAAAAATTCAGAATAAATACTAGAAACATCAGTAACTTGCTCTTCAATTACGCCAGCAAGTGCGAACTCTCCCTCAGATTTAATCAAAGTTGAGAATTCTTTAGCAAGTGACATAAGTGGACCTGCAAGAATATTTGCAACTAAAATATCAGCATGTTGGTTTTTAAATTCTGCATTGAACTCTTCAGGTAATCCAACATAAAGATTTTCAAGAACGCCATTCAGCTCAGCATTTTGTTTGGTTGCTAAGACGGCTTGTGGGTCAATATCTGTTGCATAGACTTTCTTTGCACCTAAAAGCAGTGCTGCAACACCGAGGATGCCTGAACCACAACCATAATCAATCACCACTTTATCTTTAACATCAGTTTTGCCTAACCATTGTAGACAAAGGAAAGTAGATGCATGGTTACCCGTACCAAATGCTAAGCCTGGATCAAGTTTGATATTGACTGCATCCGCTTCTGGTGGCTCTATCCATTCAGGTACGATCCAATACTTTTCACCAATTTGAATTGGTTCATAGTAATCCATCCAAGAACGTTCCCATACTTGGTCTTCAAGAAATTCACTGCGCATCGGTTCAGTTGGGAGTTGGGTGCGAATAAATGTTTCTAGTGCTGTTACATCAATGTCTTCGCCTTCTTCTTGCGCATAAATTCCTGTAACAATCACTTTATTCCACAGCGGAGTTTCACCTGGGAGTGGTTCAAGCAAGTCTTGGTTTTCAGCATCATCTAATGTCACGCTGACTGCGCCTAAAGAACTTAACAATGTTTCAGTAAATTCAACTTGAGCTTGTTCTACAGTAATATGAATTTGTAACCACTTCACGGCAAAGACCTAAATCGTTTTCTTAAAGGCAGTATTGTAGCCGAAACTGGGAAGTTACGCTTATATTCAGTGGGAAAATAAAAAATGGATGCTTAAGCATCCATTTTAGTCGAGATGTATTATCGCTTTATGCAGCAGATTCAGTTTCAGTTGTAGCATGTCTTGAAATTAAGGCACCAAAAATAGCAGCGAAAATATACATAAAGATTGAGTAAACCGCTGCAGGCATCGCGACTGTAGAATTTGCGATGACAGTTAAAGCAATTGTCATGGCTAAGGTACTATTATGAATGCCGATCTCAAATGCACATGCACGTGCTTGAGCACTATTAATACCAAGTAATCTTGGAACAAAGTAGCCAATAACCAGACTGCAAATACAGAAAATCACCGTGGCTAGGCCAACTTGAGTCAGGTACTCCATGATATGTGCACGTTCTTTGGTGATTGCCCCAATAATAATGAGAATCAAAAATACCACTGAGAAAATTCGTAAAGGTTTACTTAATTTTTCAGTAAAGTGTGGCGCATAATGTCGAATGAGCATGCCGATACACACAGGAATTAAAATAATTGCAAAGACTTGCAGTATTTTACTGAACTGCATGGTGATTTGTTGCCCATCATTCATAAAGTATTGAATAGAAAAGTTTACGATTAAAGGCAAGGTAAAGGCAGCAATGACCGAGTTAATTGCAGTTAAGGTAATATTAAGTGCAATATCACCTTTAAATAAATAACTAAATAGATTGGCGGTACTTCCTCCAGGTGAGGCTGCAAGCAACATTAAACCAACGGCAAGCAAAGGCGGGAGTGCAAGCAGTTTACAAATGATAAAAGCGATACCGACCAAAAGTACCAACTGACAGAATAACGCAATCAATACGGCTTTAGGGTGTTTAGAAACTCGCGCAAAATCTTTTGGAGTAAGTTCTAAACCTAGTCCAATCATAATAATGGCGAGGGCGAGGGGAAGCATTATGGTAATTATCCCTGAATCCATAGTTTCATCCTTTTTGTTGTTTTACATCAATTTAATATGTGAATATTCCGTACTCGATTTGAGTGTAATCGAAAGATATCGAATTGAAAAATGAAATCTATGACTCAGAAATCTTCTTGGAAATATGTGTTTTAAATATATAGCATTAGGCCGAATAACAATTGATTCATCGTAGCTGTAAAACTATATGGATACTGATATTAATCAAGTCTACGCACAGACTTGAAATAAAAAAGGTGCTCCATTTTTCAATGGAACACCTTTTTGCTCATATATGCTATTTATAAAAGCAGGTATTTATAAAAGCACGTATTTATGCCTAAAGCAGATTATTGCGCTTGGATCGGATCTTCGCTTGGAGCGGCTTGACTCGGTTGCTCCATTGCAGGCTGTCCTGCTTGTGATGCATCATTTGTTGCTGGTGCATCTGCACTCGCTGGAGCAGATTGTTCTACAGCTGGGCGGTTTTCAATCGCTGGTTCAGGCGCTGCAGCAGCGGCAGTTGGGTTGCCACCTGCAGGTGCTGGGAAGCTAAATTGTAATTTACCATTTTCATTTGGTTCACATGTACCGTTAAAAGTTACACCTTTATTGGCGTAGGTGACCCAGTCACCTTGTTTTTTCTTGGCACATACCTGAATTTGCTTTTTCACTTCGGCTTTGCTGGTGTTTTCATCAGCAGCATGGGCAAAACTAAATGCAACACAACTGAGTAAAGATGCTGTAATTACTTTAGACATGGTATTTTTCATCATGATATTCCTTATATATAAAGTCTCGAAAAAAATAATTTGTCCGTGTATTGTCTATCGTATCGTGAGTTTTTGATAAGTTAAATTCTATTTGTAGGGCAGTCATGAAACGAAGTGTCAATTTATGTTGCCTATGTATAAGAGATGTTTAATCGTTCATACGCATGATTAAGGGAAATAATATTTGTAAAACTGCCTAAAACTAGAAGTAAAATTTTGCTATAATTTCCTGTCATTCTTTTATCTCTCATTTATCACTATGCATTATCCTAAAGTTTACGATGTCATTGTTATCGGTGGCGGTCACGCAGGTACGGAAGCGGCACTCGCTGCGGCGCGTATGGGTCGACAGACTCTGCTTTTGACTCATAACATTGAGACTTTAGGGCAGATGAGCTGTAACCCAGCCATTGGTGGTATTGGTAAATCTCACCTTGTTCGCGAAATTGATGCCTTAGGTGGTGCAATGGCGTTGGCTGCGGATAAGGGCGGTATTCAATTTCGTATTTTGAACTCGCGTAAAGGCGCAGCTGTACGTGCAACTCGTGCACAAGCTGACCGTATCCGTTATAAAGCCGCGATTCGTCATACACTTGAAAATCAAGCCAATTTAGATATTTTTCAACAATCTGCAGATGACTTAATTGTTGAAGGCGATACGGTTAAAGGTGTAGTGACCCAAATGGGTATTCGCTTTGATGCGAAAACTGTGGTGTTAACCACAGGTACATTCTTAGGTGGCGTGATTCACGTTGGGCTAAATAATTCGTCAGGTGGACGAGCAGGCGATCCACCATCAATTTCGTTAGCAGCTCGTTTACGTGAATTAAACCTGCCAGTAGGTCGTTTAAAAACTGGTACACCACCACGTATTGATGCGCGTTCTGTCGATTTTTCTGTGATGATTCCGCAACCGGGTGATTTCCCATCACCAACCATGTCATTTATGGGGGATGCTTCGATGCATCCTGAGCAAGTAAATTGCTATATCACGCATACCAATGCGCGTACTCATGAGATTATTCGTGGTGGTTTAGACCGTTCGCCGATGTATACCGGGGTGATTGAAGGTGTAGGCCCACGTTATTGCCCATCGATTGAAGATAAAATTCATAAATTTGCAGATAAAGATTCGCATCAGGTCTTCCTAGAGCCAGAAGGCTTGGATACACATGAGCTTTATCCAAATGGTATTTCAACATCTTTACCATTTGATGTGCAGTTTGAGTTGGTACGCTCAATCCGTGGTATGGAGAATGCACACATTCTTCGTCCAGGCTATGCAATTGAATATGATTATTTCAATCCACAGTCTTTGAAATTCTCACTTGAAACCAAATCGATTAATAACTTGTATTTTGCAGGTCAAATTAACGGTACAACAGGTTATGAAGAAGCTGGTGCACAAGGTTTATTGGCGGGCTTAAATGCTGCACGCCGTGCATGGGATCAAGAGCAATGGACGCCTAAACGTGATGAAGCGTATATGGGTGTTCTTGTTGATGACTTGATTACCTTAGGTACCAAAGAACCGTATCGTATGTTTACTTCTCGTGCGGAATATCGTTTGATGCTTCGTGAAGATAATGCTGATCAACGTTTAACAGCAATTGGCCGTGAAATGGGCTTAGTTGATGATGAGCGTTGGGCTTCTTATTGTGAAAAAATGGAAGCAGTTGAAAAAGAAACAGGTCGTTTACAACATCTTTGGGCTGCACCAAACAATCCAATGGGTAAAAAATTCGTTGAATTGACCGGTGCTGATCTTTCTAAAGAATGTTCTGCAATCGATTTACTTAAACGCCCAAACATCAACTTTGCACAAATTGCTGAATTAACCGGTTCTGAAGTATCTGCATTTGTCGGTGAGCAGATTGAAATAGCTGTGAAATACGAAGGTTATATTAACCGTCAGCAAGAAGATGTTGCACAAATGAAGCGTTTGGAAGACACCAAAATTCCAGCAGATTTTGATTATGATATCGTTTCGGGGCTTTCTCGTGAAATCACCATGAAACTAAAAAATGTATTACCTGAAACATTGGCACAAGCCAGCCGTATTCCGGGTGTAACACCTGCTGCTGTTCAATTGGTGATGATTACAATTCGTAAAAATAACCAAGCGAGAAAATCAGCTTAAGATGTTGAATTGTAAGAAACCCGCTATATGCGGGTTTTTTTATTGTCTCTAGCAAAGGGGGATTTTTATTGAAAATATATTGTCATTGTGACAATATAAAAAGTAAGTAGATTCTAGAGTAAAACATGACAAAACAAGATCAATTAAAAGGTGCAATCTATGGTTTGTTGGTAGGTGATGCTGTAGGGGTATCTTATGAATTTCTCTTAGCTGAGCAGTTACCAGCCTATGACCAAATTGAAATGCTTCCACCGAATAATTTTGCAAAGACCTATCCTCATATTCCAGTAGGGACATGGTCAGATGATGGCGCACAAGCTTTATGCCTTTTGGATTCATTACTTTATAAAAATAAAATGGATACAGAAGATTTTATGAAACGCATATGTAACTGGTATCAATGTGGTTATATGGCTGTGGATTTTCAAGTATTTGATGTTGGAGTACAAACTGCTGAAGCCATAAGAAACTATCTGTCTGGTGTGCCATTATTACAGGTTGCAAATAATGATGTACTTGCAAATGGCAATGGTTCATTGATGCGGGTATTGCCTTTAGCAATTTGGCATCAAGGTTCAGATATACAATTGATTGAAGATGCTTATGCGCAATCACATGTCACACATGCGCATTTACGTTCTAAAGTTTGTTGTGCTTTATATTGTTTATGGGCAAGGTCTATTTTAAATGGTTTGGATATTGACGCTGCTTGGTCTGATGCAGTGATAAAATTACGTGCTTATTTAAAAGATAAGCCAGACGATCTAGAACAACTAGAATATTATATTCGACCTGATGAATTGGAAAAGGGAACAGGCAGTGGTTATGTGGTTGATTGTTTAAAATCTGCTAGATATGCATTACAACAAACAACATATCAAGATGTCATTAAAACAGCCATTGCATTTGGTCGAGATACAGATACAACGGCTTGTGTCGCAGGAGGAATCGCTGGATTATATTTTGGTTTTGATTCAATTCCAGAGTCATGGTTAGCGCAGCTCAGAGCTAAAGATTTAGTTGAACCCTTATTGGCCAAACTACTCTCCAATATGCCAGCTTAAAGGCAAATATTTATGTAAATCAAAGGGCAATTGTGGCGCTTTGATTTTATAAATTTTACAGGCCAACTTGGCCATCTAAGTAATCATCTTTTAATACGCCATCTAGTTTTACTTTATTAAAGTTAAATGTAAACGTTTTTGGATTAAATTGGATGTTTTTTAAAGAGTCTGCTTTTACTTTGGGTGATGGGACAATATTTGAGTAAATATTAAAGTGTGATTCAGTAGCCTGATTATCAATGGTTTTTATATATAAGTTATCAAATGGGCTCAAAGAGCTTGACCAAAACTCAATGATATTATGGTTTGTAAAAGAGATTTTAAAATGTTTTCCATTAAAGTTAGTTGAGCTGTTATTTAGCGTGTTATATAGCACAATATTATTTTTTATATCAGTTTTTTCAATACTTTGAATTTTTATAGGTGGTTTGGATAAGGTACCTGCAATTTTTCCATTGAGTTTAATTTCTATTTTCTCTGAAGTATCTTCATTATATAACAACGTGTTGTTGAATGTAGCATAACTACTTCCTGAATTTGGATCGATTGACATTGTTATATTCTTACAACCAGTTCTATAAGAATAACAGATATATTCAATAGGATTTGTTATGGAGGTAACATCCATTAATCGAGTAATTTCAGGTTCTTTGGTGAGATCTTGTTTATCAAAAAGTACGCCAACTATATAGCTGTGGTTTTCATTCAATTGATTTTTTGCATCGAATTGAAATTCATAATAATTGTAACTTAGTTCATAAGTGCCTAGTTCATTCAGATTTGGAGCTTCAAAGCTTTGCATTACTCTATATAAAGGCTTCGTTTGGTCTTGAGTTTCAACATTCGCTTGTAATGAAGTAATTTGATTATCTTTAGTAATGAGTAACTGGCTTTCCACTTTATTTGGCGGGAGTTGCTCAGACGGTGAATTGTTATTATTGGAATCATTTCCACCACCACAACCTGTTAAGTACAAACTTGTTATTGATAATATAAGCATTTTTTTAATCATTGAATATTTCTCATTGGTTACTTTTGATTTTTAATCAAGTGTAGTGTGTTTGACAGATTTAATAAACAGATCCAATCTAACTTTATAAAAATAACTCCTAAACAGAATTGATGAAAAACAAAGCAGTTTTAATTATTTTTCAGTTTGCAAAATCATCGTTATAGTCAATTTACATTCAAACGAGAGGTGAACATCATGACAATGAAATCGATCCGCTACAATAGTGCTGAACTCGCGTGCTGTAACATGTGATGTTTAACATACTCCAATAAATCCCATGTCTTGTGGACATGTAAAAATGTGACATGGGTTTTATATCAGCGCAAAAAAATAAAATTTAAAAACAACAGTCAAAACAATAAATCAAAGAGCCGAAAGGCTCTTTTTATTTTGATTATCTTGGCTTGGATGAAGCTGCTAGATTATTCAATTTCATGTACCGCATTAAACACTTCAACAGGCTCAATTCGGACTATCTTTTTACCAAAACTTCTTAACCACCATACCAATTGTGAGGTAAACGGGACTACAGCACTGACTTGATACAACTCTTCATTGAGTTGTTCAACTTTTTGCTCTTTACTGAGTTGGCTCTCCGTAAAGTATTGTGCATCATCTTCGTGCATGACTAATTTTAATTCAACATTTTCGGTCGGTCGAGAAAAGTCGACTCTAAAGCCCAGCGCACCAGAATCGATATATTCATCAATATCGAATTTGACAGGGTGTAAAGCACGTAAATCTAAAACAGTTGCAGATTTAAAACGATGTAATGCAAAGGTCTGAACTTCTGTCTTGTCATGACGCGTACAAATCAAATAAATAATTGCACCTTTTTGAACCAAACCTAAAGGATTTAGAGTATAGGTTTTCTCTTCACCCTGATAACCACGTGCACGATAGACACATTCAATTTGTTTATCCTGTAGTAGTCCTTCATAAATGGCTTGCTGTGCGTGTCTTTCCACCAGAGGTGGGATTACTGGTTGGCTTGCAGGCACAATTCGAACACGGTTAATCCACTGTCGAACATTATTCTGCGTAGAAAGGCTACGCCGTGCCAAATCGAACCAAGGGTTCATTTCATCAATTAAACTCGGTGGAAGCAGGTGTTTTAAATGTTCTTCAACCATCATAAACGTGACTGCTTGCGAGCTGGTCATATGCGGCAGGCTTTGAATCGGGGCATCTGAACGCCAACGCCAGCCTTGTGGTACAGTTTTGTTACTCTCGATCGGAAAGCGTTGAGCAATCTGATTTAGATCACGCTGAATCGTGCGTAAGCTGATTTCGATCCCTTCACGTTCTAAAACTTCTTGTAATTCACGTGTGCCCATCCACTTCCCAGTAGAGAGTCGGGACAGGATTTGCCATTGGCGATAGAGGCTATTGGAAGTTTCTTTTTCTTGTGCAGACATGGTTTGGTATCAATGGAATCGTGAATGTTTAAGGGAAATAAATCAGCTACACAATAGAAAATTAAAACTGATTCTGCAAGTTATATCCTGTGAGTAGTTGCTTAGGTGTTGAAAATATTAGCTAAAAAATTTTGAAACAAGTTCGATCAAAACTCACATTGAGTGCAATAGCAAACAATGAATTAATAAAACTGAGCCAGAAAGATTTAATTGTACAGGTGAAGAATACAGGATATGGCGATTTAATAATATTTTGGCATTGATATTGCATTATTAAAGAAGTCATTAGAGAAGATAAAAAGAGGTTTGTATGCTAAAAGAAACCATAGATACAAATTCAAGTAATGAGAATTATGCAGATCGCTTCGCTTTGCCAATTGCTGAGACAGAAGAAAAAACTGAAACGACGAATCAACAACAGATAGGAAATATTCAACAGGCCATTAATCTAAATATCGATGCACAACAAGCCTCACATCATTTACTTAAACAGATGAATTCGGTTTTTTTTAATGAAATGACGGATGATCAGGTTCTTTCGCCCGAAACGGCTGAAAAAATTGAAGATTGGTTATCTCAACACAGCATTTACCAACTTGAGAAACTGAATGAAACAGCCAAAGCACATTTTTTATATCAAGGAATTACTTTTGCGGTTTATGGTGAAACATCAGGAATTGATCGAACCATACCGTTTGATTTAATTCCGCGTGTGATTGCCAAGCAACAGTGGAACAAGATTGCAGCAGGCTGTACACAGCGTATTCAAGCGTTAAATTTATTTTTAGCTGATATCTATAATCAACAAAATATTTTAAAAGAAGGCTTAATTCCAGCAGTACAAGTGCTATCGCATGAAGCTTATCAACCAGTGATGATGAATCATCGCTTGAATGGAAATATTTACAGTCAAATCAGTGGAATTGATATTGTTCGGGACTGCAAAGGTGAATTTTTTGTCTTAGAAGATAATCTACGTACGCCTTCAGGTGTGTCCTATATGCTTGAAAGCCGTAAGATGAGTCAAAAACTCATGCCTGAATTATGCAATCAACACGTTGCCAATATTGAGTTGTATCCGCAATTGTTGCGTGAAGTTTTGGCTGAAAATTCAAAGGTAGACAGCCCAACAATTGTGGTTTTAACGCCAGGACGTTATAACAGTGCCTATTATGAACATTCATTTTTAGCAAGGGAAATGGGTGTGCCATTGGTGACATCACGTGATCTTTTTGTTGAAAACGACAAGGTTTATGTGAAAACCATCCGTGGACGTCAACAGGTTGATGTAATTTATAGGCGTTTGGATGATGGTTTTTTAGACCCATTAAGCTTTAGACCTGATAGCACTTTAGGTGTTGCAGGGCTAATGTCTGCTTATTTAAGTGGAAATGTGGTGATTGCCAATGCACCTGGTACAGGCGTTGCAGATGATAAGTCGATTTACCCCTATGTGGATCAAATGATTGCTTATTATTTAAATGAAAAACCAATTTTGTCCAATGTACCGACGTATCAATGCCGTGAAGCTGAAGCTTTGGATTATGTTTTGGCAAATCTGGATCAATTGGTGGTAAAAGAGGCTCAAGGTTCAGGTGGTTATGGGATGCTCATCGGTCCTAAAGCAACTGAACAAGAAATTGATCTATTTAAAATGAAGTTAAAGGCTTCACCCTCTGCGTATATCGCACAACCCACCTTAAATTTATCTGTTGCACCAACACTAACTTCCCAAGGAATTGCTGAACGTCATATTGATTTACGACCATTTATTCTCAGCTCACCAGAACGCATAGAAATTGTTCCAGGTGGCTTGACTCGTGTTGCGATGCAACAAGGTTCACTGGTGGTCAACTCATCACAAGGTGGTGGAATTAAGGATACATGGGTAATTGATGAATATTCAATTTAGCCCCACCTTCAAATAATCCCAGCCAAAGGAGAGCAAACATGATTTTACTCAGTACCAATGCACAGAATATATTTTGGTTAGGACGCTATTTAACCCGTATTCAATATTTGTGTAGCCAATTTCCATTTAAAACCAATGAATTGGCTTTAGACTATGCACATGCTTTTTGTTTACCTGCATTTGATGCAAGTTCTTTAAATGAATTGATTTTAGACAATGAGCAACCTGCATCATTTCATCAGCATTTTTTATGTTCCAAAAATAATATTCATGATTTACGTGGGGTGATTTCAGCACAGTCCTTTGCCGAATTAAATCAGTTATTACAACAGGCAGAGCAAAATGCTGGTTTTATTTGTGATGTTTGTGAAGAGTGTAATGATGTATTGGAGGCAGAGGATGATGAATTGTTGTTTTTATTTTTTAGCTTAGGGCAAAAAATGGAACAATTTGATCGTCAATTGCGTCTGAATCAAGATAAATCAGTGACTTTGACACAATTGAATCATTTGATTGATCGTTTAGATCAACATGGTATGTGTAGTTTGCCTGAAGTTTGGAAAGAACTTAAAAACCAACCAGACCGTATGAATTATTATCATTTTAGTGACCATATTGACTCATTATTTGAATTGGATCGCTTATGAAACTGATGATTAATCACCAAACGCATTACCAATATTCTGAATGGGCAAAAAATAGTATTCAGTATATCAAGATGACACCACAGTCTAATCTACATCAACAGGTGACGGGTTGGCATGTCAGCGTTCCTGGTGAAAAACACATTAAAAAAGATGCCTTTGATAATGTCTGGTTGACCAGTTCGCAAATTGAGCCTTATCAACAAATGTCCATTATGGCGCAGGGGATTGTCGATATTAATGTAGACAATCAATTTGGTATAGAAGATCAGGTATCACCTGTGGTTTTTTTACAGCCAACCACTGCAACCTTGTGCAATACAGAAATGATTGCTTTTGCTGAACAATATATAACGCATAAGCGTTGGGCAAATTTCAAAAAATTAGCAGAAGCTTTGTTGCAACATATGCCTTATATCAGCGCAAGTACCACAGTAACCCATACTGCAATGGAGTCTTTTTCAGCACGGCAAGGGGTATGTCAAGATCATAGTCATGTCTTGATTGCGATGGCCAAAGCATTGGGTGTTCCTGCTCGCTATGTCTCTGGTTACTTATATGTAAATAATCAATCGCATTTAGCAAGTCATGCTTGGACAGAGGTATTTTTAGATGGTAAATGGCATGTTATTGATGTCAGTAATCAATTATTCCGCCCAGAATCACATGTCTATGTAGCGATTGGACGCGACTATTGGGATGTTGCACCCGTTCGTGGAGTAAGAGAGCAAGGTGGCACTGAAACCATGTACTCTATTGTTCAAGTGCTTGCATGTTAGTAGTGGCAATGGTAAATAGTGTGAATAATTGCAGAATGTGAATAATTGCAGAATGTGATTAATCTCAAATTTAGTTGTATAGGTAGTTTCATGACGTATTGCTGTGCTTTAAGACTCAAACAAGGTTTAGTATTTATTAGTGATACTCGAACCAATGCTGGAGTCGATCACATTTCTGTATATCGAAAACTTTATACGTTTGGGGTAAAAGACGAACGCTTTATTTGTATTCAAACTTCTGGCAACCTTGCAACGACCCAAGCGGTGATTGGACATTTAGAAAATCATTTGGCACTTAAGCAAGAACCCAATTTGTATAGTGTGAATACGATGTTCGAGGTCGCAGGATTGGTTGGGCAAACTCTGCGCAAAGTCATTGCAGATGTCACTGAAGATACTCAAGAGCAAAGTAATTATTATTGTAGTTTGTTGATTGGTGGTCAGATCAGTGGGGAGGAAATGCAGCTTTATAATATTTATCCGCAAGGTAATTTTATTTCTGCAACCAGTGATACACCTTATTTTCAAATTGGTGAAAGTAAATATGGTAAACCAATTTTAGATCGTGCCTTAAGTTATGATATGCCTTTAGATGAAGCGTTACGTTGTAGTTTAATTTCATTTGATTCGACTTTACGTTCAAATGTATCTGTTGGTATGCCATTAGATGCGATGATTTATCTTAAAGACAGCCTAGAGGTACCAAAAGGCAAGCGAATTAACGACAGTGATCCTTATTTTCAACACATCAGCAAACAATGGTCTGAAACTTTAAAGAAAGGTTTGCAAGATTTACCTAAACCGACCAATGATTATTTTGAATAATACTGTATGTGCTTTAAAGCGAGTTTAATCTCGCTTTTTTTATATTAAAAATTATAAAGAGGTCGGATAAATTCAATTCTATGTTTCTTTTATTCTAAAATTTATATCGAGACAATTGTCTAGGTGGATCATGATTTACTTTGTGTTTTTAATGATAAATATATATTAAATCACTGTTTTAAATTAAAAAATTAAAGAGCACGGTTGCTATGTATTTAGTTTAAAGCAATCCATATAAAAGAATAGATAAACAATTAAATAATAAAACGTTAAGGCTTGTATGATCGCAAATAATTGTTTATAAATAATGAAAGTTAAAAATAGAAGAATTACATGACTTTTCAATTATGCTACGCAAGTAAAACAACTTCACCCCATCATCAAATACTCAATGATTTAAGAGATATTTTAGGTGAAGCGAGAGATTTTAATATACTTCATCAAGTGCAAGGCGTTCTGTATTTTGCAGATGAGCATTTTTTTCAATGCCTAGAAGGTGAGGAAGTGGTTATCTTACATGTATTGGAAAAACTGCATAAAGATCCAAGACATCATCAGATCAAGCTGTTTAGAGCAGGCCATGTTGAGCAAGGGCATTTTTCACAGTGGTCTATGAAATATGTGAGACGAAATGGCAAAATTCAACAATACTTTGAGAGTAAGGGCTATAACCATTTTCGCCCATTAAGTTTAGATGAGCAGGATATCCCGACATTACTTAAACTACTCTATGAGATTGAACAGCCAGAAGAATTTGTCTAAAACCTGAAAACTCTTAAAAAATCCAAGCGATGGCTTGGATTTTCATCTTGAATCGAGAACGAGTGCTTAAAGTTTTTTACGGATAGGGCGAGCACTCATACGACAGAGTAACTCATAACCGATCGTACCATTGGCAGCAGCTACATCATCAACCAAACGATCTTTGCCCCACAGTTCAACGACTGTACCTAGTGGTGCATCTATGCCAGTGACATCAATTGCGATCATATCCATTGCGACACGACCAATGATCGCTGTCATTTGACCATTGATGCTGACATAGTTTTGTTGAGGAAAAGCACGCGGATAACCATCCCCATAGCCTATTGAAACAATGGCGATATCCATTTTATTTTTGGAGACAAATGTAGAGCCATAGCCTACAGATTCACCTGCTTGAATATGATTGAGTGCGATGATTTCAGCGGTAAAGCTCATGACAGGTTTGATGTCTAGTTCAGCAACGCTTCGATCTGCAAAGGGAGACGCGCCGTAAAGCATGATACCTGGACGTACAAAATCAAAATTCAGTTCAGGCCATTTAAAAATAGCAGCAGAATTGCAGCATGAAGCTAAGATCGGTTCACAAGCAGCTTTTACCTGTAAGAATTGATCTTTCTGTTGTTCATTTAACGGGTGATGATCCGCATCCGCATTGGCAAAATGCATGGTCAGCACACAGGTAAAGCCTTCTGCTTTGAGTGATTGAATCACTTCAATAATTTCAGCCACCTTAAAACCCAATCGGTTCATACCGCTATTGAGTTTTACCCAGACTTTTAAACCTTTGTCGATATATTGTTTTTTATGTGCACGTAACCATGCCAATTGTGGTTGATGATGTACAACGATTTCAAGGTTATTTTCAAGAACACTAATCATTTCATCAGCGCTGAAAATACCTTCGATGAGAGTAATCGGTTGTTGATAGCCTAATGCTCGAATCTCTAAGGCTTCAGCAAGGCAGGCAACACCAAAGGCATCAGTCGCATTTAAGGCGGCTAAACAGTCCTTGACGCCATGTCCATATGCATTGGCTTTAACCATACTGACAATTTTAGCGCTTGGTGCAAGTTGTTTGACTCGGTTTAAATTATATTGCAGTGCTGCACTGTCAATATAAACTGTTGCTTGACGCACCCTAGTTACTCCTGAGGAATGGCAAAGATTGAATAATGCTAAATCGCATAAATAGAGATAAAAGCCTAACTTTAAAAAAGTGCAGCTTTAAAACGCTAAATATTGTAGTCCTATCAGCTTTAAATAAACATAAACATTTGTGTTTTGAATGGTTTATTGATTTTGTATCGATAAAATTTTTGCTAAGCGCTTTGCACATAATTTGTAAAGATATTGCACTTTATTTTTTAAATAAAATCGTACATTTTATATTTAAATTTAAGGATTTATTTCGGAGGGTGTATGGGAACATGGTCACATGAACCATTTGGAAATGATACTGCAAGTGATTGGGCCTATGAGTTTGAAGAGCAAGATGGGCATGTTGTCATTGAACAAGCTTTTGATGAAATGATTGATATGGCAACCGAAGAGTTTATCGATGCCGATATTGGTTGTATTGCGCATGCTGCAGCAGATGTTTTAGCTAAATCATTTGGTGAAGGGATTGAAGAAAATGAATATTATCCTGAACCTGTAGAAAAATGGCTTGAACAGAATAAAAACAATGTCAATTATGCGCTTATTCCCAAAGCATTGACTGCATTATTATTATTGACCAGTGAAAACTCTGAATTGGATGAGCTTTGGCAAGATTCAGATGATTATGATGAATGGACTAAGAATATTGAAACATTGAGAGAGACTTTAAGTTCCAAGATTTGAAGATTAAAATCTCATCTCAACAGCAGTGTTAAATGATGCTAACTTTATTGATCAGCATTATTCTTCATCTTGATATTGCGCATAATACTCAGGCGATAGATTACTAAAGCGCGTGTATTGACCTTCAAAGGCTAAACGTACAGTCCCGATCGGGCCATTACGTTGTTTACCAATGATAATTTCAGCTGTGCCTGCTTCTTTCGACTCTTTGTTATAAACCTCATCACGGTAAATAAACATAATTAAATCGGCATCCTGCTCGATTGCACCTGATTCACGTAAGTCGGACATTACCGGACGTTTATTTGGGCGGTTTTCCAGAGAACGGTTAAGCTGTGACAGTGCTATAACAGGGCACATCATTTCCTTGGCAAGGGCTTTTAAGCTTCGTGAAATTTCACCAATCTCACCGACACGGTTATCACCCATGCCTGGCACTTTCATCAATTGTAGATAATCGATCATGATACAACCCAGCTTGCCACCATGTTGTTTGGCAATACGTCGTGCACGTGCTCGAAGTTCCGTTGGTGGCAGTGCAGATGAATCATCAATATAAAGATGTTTTTCTTGTAGTTGTAAAATGGTTCCTGTGACTTTAGACCATTCATCGCCATCAAGTTTACCCGAACGTAAATGCCCTTGATGGACTTTACCGTATGCTGAAATTAGACGCATGGCGATAGAGTCTGCTGGCATCTCCATAGAGAAAACAAGTGCTGGAAGATCACAGTTAAATAACACACTTTCCACAAGGTTCATGGCAAAGGTTGTTTTACCCATCGACGGACGTGCAGCAACAATAATCATATCTCCAGCTTGCATACCAGAGGTTTTATTGTCTAACTCCATAAAACCTGTGGTTAAACCGGTGATATTGCCTTCCATTTGAGAAAGTTCATTTAACTTATCAAAAACGTCTGCAACAACTGAGGTAATGGCTTTTGGCCCTTGTGCTTTGGCATTGTTATTATGTTGTTCTGCAATAGAGAAAATATTGGTTTCAGCTAGATCAAGAATTTCACTGACTTCACGACCTTTGGTGTCATAAGCATTTTGCAGGATTTCATTGCCTACTTTAATCATGCTTCTTAACGTTGAAAATTCTTTAATTTTGCCCGCATAGGTTTCTAGGTTATAGAAACTTGAAGGTGAATCTGACATCAATTGCATTAAATATTCTTCACCGCCAATTGCATCAAGCAAGTTTTGCTTAATCAGCCAATCGTTGACTAAAACTGCATCATATGGAGAGTTTTCTTGTGCCAATTTTTCGATTGCACGGAAGATATATTTGTGACGTGTTGCATAAAAATCAGTTTCATTCAAAGTATCACTGACTTGTTCAAAAGATTCAGCAACCGTCATCAATGCAGCCAGTACAGCTTGTTCAATTGCCAAGTTATGAGGAGGCGTACGAAACTCTTTTAACTGAGCATTGTCTTTGTTTTTTGCATCAGTGCTGAAGGGATTCTGTTGAGCTGTGGCAGTTGCCTGAGACATATAAAACCTTGATTTTTAAATCGTGCAAAAACATTATTTACGTAATGTACGTGTGTACTGAAGTACTCACTTATCTTAATGCAAAATACTAAAAGTATCTAACAGTAATACCGATAAGTAGGGGAATGAATCAACTAGAAACAATTTCAGCTGATCCGAGGTAAAATTTAAAGATAAAAAAAGAGCATACAAAAGTATGCTCTTTTTTTTGCAAAAAATTACTCAGATACGATAGTAACGAGAACTTCAGCAGTAACATCATGATGCAATTGGATTGCGATGTTAAATTCGCCAGTGTGACGAAGTGCACCGTTCGGTAAACGAACTTCAGCACGGTCAACAACAAGACCAGCATTTGTTAACGCGTCAGCGATATCACGAGTACCGATTGAACCGAATAATTTACCTTCATCACCAGCTTTCGCAGTGATAACGATGTTTACTTCGTTCAATTGGTCAGCACGTGCTTGAGCTGCAGCTAAAACTTCAGCTTCACCTTTCTCAAGTTCTGCACGACGAGCTTCAAATGCAGCAGTATTCGCTTCAGTCGCTGCAACTGCTTTACCTTGAGGGATAAGGTAGTTACGGCCGTAACCAGCTTTAACTGAAACTTTATCGCCTAATTTACCAAGGTTTTTAATGCGTTGTAATAAAATAATATCCACGGCTCAACCTCACTTATGATTGTCAGTGTAAGGAATCAACGCTAAGTAGCGAGCTTGTTTAATAGCAAGCGCTAATTGACGTTGGTAACGAGCTTTAGTACCTGTAATACGGCTAGGAACAATCTTGCCGTTTTCAGTGATGTACTGTTTTAAAGTGTCGATATCTTTGTAGTCGATGTACGTAACGTTCTCAGCTGTAAAGCGGCAGAACTTGCGACGACGGTAAAAACGTGCCATTGATGTTCTCCTTATGCTTCAACAGAATCTTGAGCTTGTTGTGCTTCTTCACGTTGAGCTTTACGCGCACGTTTTTCTTCAGCACTCTTAGCGAGTAAAGATTCTTCAGTGATTGCGTTTTCACGACGGATAATCACGTTACGAAGGATTGCATCGTTATAACGGAACAATTCTTCTAATTCATTAAGCGTAGTTTGATTACATTCAATGTTCATTAAAATGTAGTGCGCTTTATGGATTTTGTTAATTGGGTAAGCCAATTGGCGACGGCCCCAATCTTCAAGACGGTGAATTTGACCTTCAGCATCTTTGATGTGAGAAATGTAGCGTTCTACCATTCCCACAACTTGATCGCTTTGGTCTGGGTGTACCAGAATTACGATTTCGTAGTGACGCATTGTCAGCTCCTTACGGTTTATACAGCCCCAACCTTAAAAAGATTGAAGCAAGGAGTCACAATCAGCATAAACTTTAAACAACAGTTTAAAAGCCAATAGATTGTGCCGCAAAAATTGCGAGCGCCTATTATAGGAAAGTTTGTGCGCAAACACAATTTAATATTCAAATATTTATTGGAATAACCACTAAAATTTTACAGACCCGAGATTGAATTTCATCTTGTACCTATTTAGATTAAAAATGAATAAAAATATGGATCGCTAAAATGACAAACTACAGCGCTGAAAAACTTGAAACAATTGAATCTTATATTGAAAACCCTACACAAGACTTCTACTTTGATGTTTTTGATGGTCGTTATGACATTGTCATGGTGGTGGATTGGAGAGAAGAGGATGATGCAATTATTGGCTATTGTGAAAATATTTTAGAAACTGGACAATTGTCTGCTGAACTTGAAGATGCTGAAAATCAACAAGGTTTTAGCATCACAATTCATTATGGGGAAAAATCATTGTTGATTTCTTATCAAGGAGAAGGTGCTGATCGTGATACCACACTACGGGCACTCAATGAAATTTTACAACCTGAGTATGAAATCCGTTTCTGCAAAGCTTCTGATGGTTCAGACACATTAGAATTTATTCCACTTCCGAAAAAATTATGGCATCAACTGGATATGAAATATGCAGGAAAAATGGATGCATTATTTGCTCGGTTTGAGCATGATTCAGTTTTTTTTGGAAGTTAATTGGGTTAATCAATTAGAAGTAAAATTGACTAAAATAAAAACGTGAATTTATTGATTGGATTAATTCATGATTTATTTTGTGGTAATAAAAACACCACAAAGCCCTTAAAGTTTGGATCAGTATCAAATTTAAGTTGCTGATCCCATTTACCATGTTGTACCAAGCCAATTTTATAAGGCAGTTTAAATGTAGAAGCCTTGGTTAAATAAGTCTGATAATTTGGAATAGTCGTAGAGCCTTGATAGGTTTGAATCACCATTTCATCAATATTTTCTCTAAATAGCCTAAGTGTATCTGGATCACGCAGATTGGCCCAATCCATCAAACTGGTGATGCTGAGTTGATAGTGCTGTGGTAACTGCTTTCTAAGCTGTTGTAGAAATAAGCCATACGCTTTTAAATTTTTAGTTGGCGCATCAAAGTCAATTTGAATACCTTGAATGTGATTGCCTGCGCTTTCCCACTGTCGGACGCGTTGTAAAATTTTTTCTATTTCAGTACATTGCCAATTTAAATGATGATTTCGAAAAACCAACCATACCTTCTGATGTGAAATTTTAACCACAGAAATGCCTTGTTGGATCAAGATAGATTGGTTGGAATTTTTCTCCAGCCTAACTTCACCTTGTAAAATATAGATTTCCTTAGCTTTACTTAAATAAGGCGCAGACTTGATATTTCCCCAAATCCAAAAGGCATCATAGTCATTTGCATTGACCTGATCTGAGGCTGTTGCGGATTGACTCGGTTGACATGCCATTAATCCTAGACAACATTGAACTGTCAGTAGAGCCGAGAAAATCTGTTTAAGCATGAATCAGCTACCAATAATATTTTAAAGATTTTGCCCATGTGGTATTTGGATAGTCACGTTTAATTTGTGCGTACCATTGTTTGCGTGTGGATTTTGTGGCCTCTTTTCCACCACAGACATTTATACTACTCGGCGAATAACACATAACAGCGCGATAAAGAGCATAAGCTTGTAATTCACTTTTAGAATTCGATTTAATAATTTCCTTATAGACCTCACCACGACTAAAAGTTTCACCTGTAAAGGCATTTTTCGGCTGGCTAAAACTTGGACCATAGTAATAGTCACCATAAAAATTTTCTAAAGCAGTGCCTTGATTACGCATATATTCGCCTAGGCATAAACGATAAGTTAAATTTTTCGGATTTTTTTCTAAGCCAGCTGTTAAGGTACTTAATTTAGGGCATTTGAGTGTTGGTGTAATTTCATGACCATTCCAAACAAAAACTTCGAAGTGGGGTTCTGACTTATAAGCTTTAATTTTACTGTTGTATGCTTTGTATTCTGAGGCATCTTGAGGTAACCAAGTGGTATAGGCTTTATTGAATACCGCATAGTTTTGATTCATAAAGCTTTTATATAATAATGTATACAAAGCCAGATTTTTTTTATCAGCTGAACTGTCTTTGGCAGTAATGATACTTTCCAAAGCTTTGACATCGGCAATTTGAGTAATGAATGCTTTCTGTAAGCTTGCTTGTTTGATTTTTGAATGTTTTCCTAAAAAAGCATTTTGGTTATTGGTGTTTTTATAGTGAATCGCTAGGGCGACTTCTGCCAAAGCTTTTTGATAAGGATTAGCAGAAATTGCGAGTAAATGATCCCAATATTGTTCAACCAGATTTTTATCAATACTTTTTTCAAGAATGACCCCTTTAAGCGTATATTGGCTGAGTTCTAAATAATTTTGAATGGAATTGGGTTTTTGTTTTGGTAAATAATTTAACGCATCTTGCGGTTTTTTCTGAATAAAATATAAATGAACAGCTTGTAAATAACGGAACAACTCAGGTTGCTCCTTAAATACAGGTTTTTGTGCATTTAACTCGGACCAGCTAATTGGCCGGTACTGTGTAGAATCACTTTGACGCATATACATCAGATCATAGATGGCTAAAAAGAAAGGATCGTTGAGTGTTTTTGCGTTGAAGTTTTCTAAACCAAATACCTTGCGATCTATTTCGGCCGGCAATGTGGACATATCGAGATTGTAATAATCTGATGTGGGGTGATCCATCTGCCAAATCATCTCTTTGACTAGCGCATCTTGTTGATTGGCAATCCAGTAGCCTCGGCGTAAAAAGCCTCTGGCACTGGCTACGTATTGACCTTTAGGATAAAGCTTAAAATAATCAGTAATGCGATTAAAAAAAGTTTTAAGAAGTACTTGATTAACTTTCTGAGTATCTAAATCACCATAAGTTCCTAATGACTGGCTATACAGCTCATTTAATGTCGTACGGATGAGCATGTATTGAGCTGTTTCTTTTAACCAAGGGTCATCAATTTGGCTTATGGCTGTAAATATTTTAGTTGCTGAGGAATAGTTAGCTTTATAAAATAAAATGATCCCATTTAAATAAGAAGCATACTGTTGAGCGGACTGTGTCCATTCTGTATTGACTTGAATCAGTGGAATGCTTTGTTGACAATTTTTGATCTGATTTCGTTGTTCTAACAAGCTGCTTTTTTCGTCTTGAGATATTTTCTTGTGATTTGAAACCTGTTGAAGAAAAACTTCAGCACCAGATTTGAGCGTTATACAGCGCTCATCATAGACGTGATCATTTGCATCATAAAAAGCACGTTTGTTTGGAATCTTATTTTCAGATGCTTGAGTTAATTCGGTAGGGTAAAAAGGAACTAAGCCACTAGACGTATCCCATAAACTCATTTTATCAACTTCAAATGCTTTGATACTTGCTAAACCTTTGTCACTTAGCAGTAGCATCATGTTTGTTCTATTGTCATTGGCTGGATAGAGTATGGGGAGGTTTAATATACGATATTGATTGTTGTTTAGGTCAAAAGTTGGTGATGCGATTTCTTCTGCAGCGCCAGCAAAGCTAGAAGTAGGGTGAACTACCAAAGGTAAACCGACAAGAAAGACATATTGCAGTGTTTTATTTTTAAAAAGCATAAAGTGCCTATCGTTATAATAAAAATTTTAATATTTTAATTTTATTTATGCAGATAAAAAAAAGATAGAGAGAACTCTATCTTTTTTTAAAACAGTGGCAAATGAGGTGCAGGGGAGACATAACTAAAACTAAAGCTCACACTGAGCGCTGTAATTAGAATGACGGAGTACAAAAAATATTTTTTTGCCCAGACCTGATCATTTTCAGCTTTAAATCCAATAATCGATAAATATACCCAATAGGCACATAAAGCATTAAAGGTAATAAGGAAGAAAATGTTGGTATAGCCAAAACAATACAATCCATTTAAAACTGCAGCAAACAGAATAACGTAAATTAAACTTTCAACTTTCGTGCGAAAAATTGAACGGGCTACAGGTAAAATTGGAATATTTGCATTTTTATAATCATCAAATCGATAGATTGCAATTCCCCAAGAATGTGGCATTTGCCAGAGTGCATAAGCTAAAAAAATCAGCAAAGCGGCAACATCAAATCCGTTGGAAACAGCAGTATATCCAATTACAGGAGGGCTTGCGCCAGAAATACTTCCAATCACAGTTTGGTGAATGGTAGTACGTTTACTCCAAAGACTATAAAAAATCACATACACAACAAAGCCAAGTACAGCAAAGCCAAATGCGTAGGCGTTGACAAAAAACCACAACAAAGCAAAGCCAATTAAACCGAGCACAGCAGAAAAAATTAAAGCAACTGTTGGGCTGATAGTTTTTTTGACGAGCGCACGATTCATTGTACGTTGCATTTTTTGGTCAATGTCTTGGTCAATGACATTATTCACCACACAGCCAGAGGCAACGACAAGCGTAGTACCGAGTAATGTGATGAGAAGTAAAAGGAAATCTACAGAACCTTGAGCGGCTAAGAAAAAGCCGCCCAAAGTGGTAACGAAGTTACCAAAGAGAATTCCTGGCTTAGTCAGGAATAGATATTTTTTCAACATGACACCCTAGAGCATCATGTTTGAATGTAAGTAGTTCATGATCCATACAGAACCAATTAATAGTACTGCAATCGTCAGAATCGTATAGATGAATGCAATCACATTCCAGCGTTGTTCAGAAGATGAATTCATGTGCAAGAAGAAAACTAATTGTACAAGAACCTGAGCAATCGCAGTGATCGCAATCGTTGCAACAACCGCACCACCAGTCATTCCTTTCATCACCATCCCGAAAGGGATGATGGTCAATACGACAGAAAGAATGAAGCCGATAGAGTATTGTTTGATGTTTCCGTGCGAAGCACCAGCAGCATTATGATCATGACTCATTATAAAGCTCCCAGTAAATAAACTACGCTGAATACACAGATCCAAACGATGTCAAGGAAGTGCCAGAACAAACTTAGGCAAGCGAGACGACGTGTATTTGGAACAGTCAAACCATTTTTCTTGATTTGAACCATTAACACGATCATCCAGACCAAACCAGATGTTACGTGGATACCATGCGTACCTACAAGGGTAAAGAACGCAGATAAAAACGCACTGTGGGTAGGACCATGACCAGCGTGAACTAAATGATTAAATTCATAAAGTTCCATGCCGATGAATGTTGCACCAAAGAGCCAAGTGATAATTAACCACATAAGCACTTGGTTGACATTTTTCTTGTAAGAAGCAAGTACCGCAAAACCGAAAGTCACAGAAGAAATCAAGAGAGCAAAGGTTTCAACAAGTACGAAACCTAAAGACTCACCAAATAACTCTTTTGGACTTGGAGTACCAGGCGGAATATGACTGCTTAATACAGCGAACGCGATGAAGAGTGTACCGAATAAAATCAAGTCACTCATCAAGTATGTCCAGAAACCAAAGACGGTGATGTCTGTATCATCGTGATGATGATGTTCATCGTGTCCGTGGTTGTCGTGATGAAGTACTTCAGCCATATCCTTAGTCCTTCTTCAAGTGTTTTTCAAGTAAAGCATAACGCTCGTTTTCGATACGTTCTACTTCAGCAGCTGGTACGTAGTAGTCCACTTTTTTAGTGAATGAACTTACGATGAAGCTGATAACAGCACCAAGGAAAGTTGCAACGACTAACCACCAGATATGCCAGATTAAAGCGAAGCCCATTGCTGTAATGAACAAGGCAATAACAAAACCAGCAGCACGGTCAGTTGGCATATGAATATCTTCATATTTCTCAGGACGTGCATACGCTACACCATTCTCTTTGTCATTCCAGAAAGTATCAATACCATTGATTTTTGGAATTTCAGCAAAGTTATAGAACGGAGCAGGGGATGAAGTAGACCATTCAAGTACACGACCATCCCATGGATCGCCTGTGTTGTCCATGTTGTCGTGACGTTGTAAGAAACCAACAATAACTTGCATTAAGAAACAAGCAATACCGATTGCTACAAGCACAGCACCAAACAAAGCAATTGCTAAGTATGGGTCCCATTCAGGGTTGTCATATGTATTCAAACGACGTGTCATACCCATGAAACCAAGGATATAAAGTGGCATGAATGCAAAATAGAAACCAAAGAACCAGAACCAGAACGATGCTTTACCCCAAGTTTCATTTAACTTCCAACCAAACATTTTTGGCCAGTAGAAAGTGATACCTGCGAACATACCGAATACAACACCACCAATAATTACGTTATGGAAGTGAGCGATCAAGAATAAAGAGTTGTGTACCAAGAAGTCAGCTGGTGGAACAGCCATCAATACACCCGTTAAACCACCGATACCGAAAGTCACAAGGAAGCCAAGTGTCCAGTACATTGGTGATGTAAAGGTAATACGACCCTTATACATAGTGAATAACCATGAGAAGATTTTCACACCAGTAGGAATCGCAATAATCATGGTCATGATACCGAAGAACGCGTTAACGTTGGCACCAGCACCCATGGTAAAGAAGTGGTGTAACCATACCACGAAAGCAAGTACTGTAATCGCAATCGTTGCATACACCATAGACTTGTAACCGAACAACGTTTTACGAGAGAACGTTGAAACGATTTCAGAGTAAAGACCAAAAGCAGGTAATACTAAGATATATACTTCTGGGTGACCCCATGTCCAAATCAAGTTCACATAAAGCATTGGGCTACCGCCAAGCTCATTGGTGAAGAAGTGGAAACCGAAGTAACGGTCTAGCGTTAACATTGCAATTGTTGCAGTCAATACTGGGAAAGATGCAATGATCAATACTGCTGTACAAAGTGCAGTCCAAGTAAAGATCGGCATGTCCATAAGTTTCATACCAGGCGCACGCATTTTGATGATGGTAACAAAGAAGTTAACACCCGTTAAAAGCGTACCTAGACCAGAAACCTGGAGTGCCCAGATATAGTAGTCAACACCAACACCAGGAGAATATTGAATGCCAGAAAGAGGTGGATAAGCCATCCAACCTGTTGCAGCAAACTCACCTAATACTAATGAAACCATCATCAAACCAGCAGCACCAGCAAATAACCAGAAGCTCACAGAGTTTAATAATGGGAATGCAACGTCACGCGCACCAATTTGAAGAGGTACAGTGATGTTCATCATACCAACAACAAGACCCATTGCTACGAAGAAGATCATGATTACACCATGTGCGGTGAAGATCTGATCGTAATGGTCTGGATGTAAGTAACCTTCACCGCCACCTTTTGCAAGGAACAGTTGAAGACGCATCATGATTGCATCTGCGAAGCCACGAAGTAGCATCACAACAGACACAAGGATATACATAATACCAATTTTTTTATGGTCTACAGATTTAAACCATACATTCCAGAGGTAACCCCATTTTTTGAAATAGGTGATACCGCCGAAAACTGCAATTGCACCAAGAGCCATAATGACCATTGTTACAAGTACAATCGGCTCTTTAGGGATTGCATCCCAATTGAGTTTACCTAATAACAAAGACATGTCTTATTCCCCTACAGAAGCAGTTGCATGTTCAGCACCTGCATGTTCAGCGCCTGCATGGTCTGCACCATGGTAGTTGCTCATGTAAGTGTTGATAATGCTTTTGAACAAGTCAGGCGTAACTGAAGAATAATAAGTCACAGGATGAGGCTTAGTAGGGAATGGACCTTTACGTTCAGCTTCGTGTGCAGCTTTAAGTTCTTCTGGAGTATGCGCATTGTTCAGCATTGCTTCAATTTGGTGTTTAGAACGATCACCATCTTTGAGCGTAGCAAATTCAGTCGCATCAAGCGTGGTTTTTTGGATCGCTTCAGGATTAATTGAAGTACCTTTACCTGCTTTAATAGCGTCTACCCAAGTGTTGAAGTCAGCATCTGAAACAGCATGAGCTCTGAAACGCATTTGCGTAAAGCCATAGCCGCTATAGTTTGCTGAGAATCCACGGTAGCCATCTACTGGACTTGGATGTTCTGCAAGCATATGTAACTTAGTTTGCATACCTGCCATTGCATAAACCTGACCTGCTAACTTAGGAATGAAGAACGAGTTCATTGTAAAGTTAGAAGTGATTTGAAATTCAATTGGTTTATTGACTGGGAAACGAACTTCGTTAATTGTAGCTATTTGTTGTTCAGGATAGATAAATACCCATTTAAATTGTTCAGCGACTGCTTGAATTTTTAAATGTTCTTCCATCTGACCTTGAGTATTCGTTAATGGTCTGTAAGGGTCATATTTGTGTGAACCCCACCATGTTAAATACGCAAGAATAGCAATAATAATACACGGGATACCCCATACTACAATTTCAATCGCAGTAGAGTGTGCCCATGTAGGTTTATAGTCTGCATCTTTATTTGACGCGCGATATTTCCAACCAAACCACAATGCCATCAAGATCGAAGGAATTACGACCAATAGCATTAAGTAGATCGCAGTCATCATCAGGCTACTTTGACCTTCAGCGACTGGACCTTTAGAGTTTAGAAGTACTATATCACCACCACACCCAGTTAAGAGTGCGGCGATCGCAGATAAAGACAATACAGCTAAAGTCGTTTGTCTCATTTTACAACCTCGGTGAAGAGTCCCATTCCCTATATAAATATGGGATAGCGATTAAAGTGCCGCATGATTGAAAATGACTATTATTTCTAAATAGAAAACATTCTCAATGATCTGACACCGCTACGTTGTAGGGCATTATGCCTCATATCGTCAAACTTAGCTATACATAGAGGTTGAATATATTGATGTAAAAATACCTGATATTTTTAGTCGGAATTATAAAGAAAACAAAAACATAAATTATTATTTTGTGCTTGGCGAGCGATAAAAAATGGCGGTATAACCGCCATTTGAATTATTCAGAAAGATCAATAACTTTGGTTTTAGAAATACGATCATGTAATGCATAATTCTCTTTAGAGAAAAACATGAACAAATCAACAATGAAAATGATGGCAATCAGAGGTAATACACTCATAACTTGAGACAGGATAAGAAATAAGAATGAACGAACGAAAAATCCTCTTAGCGACCCTGGCAATTGATTGGTATTGACATCAACAATTTGCAGTTTGAATATTTTTTTACCAATAGATTGTCCAAATTTGGTAATCATAAAGCATTGAGTGATCAAGAGAATAAGTACAAAGATCATCAGAGCAATATTCAGGTAGGCTGGCATACTTTGGCTGATCATTTCAGCAATTTTAACTTGGTTATCTACTGAGAAACCATCTGAAGCAACTTTGATTGCATCTTCAGGCATAAAATAAGCAATAGCGATGAATTGGGGTAAAAATAAAAGGGCGAAGTCGATAAGTTTGGCTGAGATTCGTTTACCTACAGGTGCCGCTTTAATGATTTTTTTTGTACTTTTTTCAATTTTTATATTGGTGATAGCAGGATTTTGTTGACGATCAATTTGTTCGTTGTTTGATGACGTTGGTGTGACATAACCAATAGGCTCATAAACAAGTTTACCTTGTGTAAGTTCACCAAGCGCTTTCCATTCCGTTAATCCTTGATGCCAAGCTAAATCTGTTAAAAGTACTTGCTGGCTTGCAAGCATTTGATTCAGTTGTTCAATTGAATACGGACCAGCTTGTTGGTTATTTCTCGCCAAGTAAATTTGCATAAAACTCAATTCTCAAAATAAATCTAAAAGTACAAAATTGGTAGATGAAAATGAACATAACCGCAACTTTGTTCACCTACTTTTTTAAACCACTATGTATACTAGATTTTTGAATGTATTAACATTAAATTTACACGAAATCTTAAAATATCAAGAAAAATTAACCTATTTAGCAGCAGACCGGTGACTGTGAAACTTGGTTTAACATTCAAACACAGATGTGAAAACTTAATACAGAAACTATATAAAATGTTTGTATCTACGTTAAAAACTACCAATCTTAAATCTGATATTTCATAGAATATTAAAATCAAAGTTTTAAAAAATATACATAAAAAAGACCCTGCTAGAGGGTCTTTTTAAACAGCTTTGATTAAGATTGTTTAATCTTTTCTTCTGCAAGGAAGAACCAAGTATCTAAAACTGAGTCTGGGTTTAATGAAACAGATTCAATACCTTGTTCCATTAACCATTTTGCAAGATCAGGGTGATCAGAAGGACCTTGACCACAGATACCTACATATTTACCCGCTTTACGGCAAGCATGAATTGCCATAGAA
Organism: Acinetobacter sp. RIT698; assembly: GCF_009668065.1. Lineage (NCBI taxonomy): Bacteria > Pseudomonadati > Pseudomonadota > Gammaproteobacteria > Moraxellales > Moraxellaceae > Acinetobacter > Acinetobacter sp. RIT698. Next base: position 86,619 of record NZ_WJYH01000003.1, on the reverse strand, counting down.
AGTAATGCTTTTACTGCTGGATCACGTTCGTCAAACAAGTGAGAAACGATACCAGAGTCACGGTCTAAACCAAGTGTTAGCTGAGTTAAGTCATTTGAACCGATAGAGAAACCATCGAAGTGTTCAAGGAATTGTTCAGCAAGTAATGCGTTTGTTGGTAACTCACACATCATGATCACTTTAAGACCGTTTTCACCACGTCTAAGACCGTTCTGAGCCAATAACTCAATAACACGTTTCGCTTCAGATACTGTACGTACAAAAGGAATCATGATTTGAATGTTGGTTAAACCCATTTCATCACGTGCTTTTTTCAATGCACGGCATTCGAGTTCGAAGCAGTCACGGAAGTTATCAGATACATAACGGCTCGCACCACGGAAACCAAGCATTGGGTTTTCTTCTTCAGGCTCGTAAAGCTTACCACCAATCAAGTTCGCATATTCATTTGACTTAAAGTCAGACATACGAACAATCACTGGTTTGTCAGCAAATGCAGCTGCAAGGGTAGAAATACCTTCAACCAATTTTTCAACATAGAACTCAATCGGTGATGCATAACCTGCAGTACGTGCCAGAACTGCCGCACGTGTTTCGCGTGGTAGGCTGTCTATGTTTAACAAAGCTTTTGGATGCACACCAATCATACGGTTGATGATGAATTCTAAACGTGCAAGACCGATCCCTTCGTTTGGAATTTGAGCAAAGTCAAATGCACGGTCAGGGTTACCTACGTTCATCATAATTTTGAACGGAAGTTTTGGCATAGATTCGATCGAGTTACGTTGAATTTCGAAATCTAACGCACCTTCATAAATAAAGCCTGTATCACCTTCAGCACAAGAAACAGTGACTTCTTGACCATCAACAAGCACTTCTGTTGCATTACCACAACCTACGATGGCAGGAACACCAAGTTCACGGGCAATAATTGCCGCATGACAAGTACGACCACCACGGTTAGTTACAATTGCAGCCGCACGTTTCATCACTGGTTCCCAATCTGGGTCAGTCATGTCTGATACAAGAACATCACCTTCTTGTACTTTGTCCATTTCTTTAATCGAAGTAACGATACGAACTTTACCAGAACCAATACGTTGACCAATTGAACGACCTTCACAAAGAACTGTACCTTTTTGTTTAAGCAGGTAACGTTCCATTGTGCCGACATTCTCACGGCTTTTTACAGTTTCAGGGCGTGCTTGAACGATATATATTTGACCATCATCACCGTCTTTTGCCCATTCGATATCCATCGGCGCTTGATAATGTTCTTCAATGATCAAGGCTTGTTTAGCAAGTTCTTGAAGCTCTAAATCATTTAAAGCAAATTGTTGACGATCTGTTTTTTCAACATCAACAACCACAACAGATTTACCCGCAGCACCTTCTTCACCATAAATCATTTTTTGGTGTTTAGAACCAAGATTACGGCGAATAACGGCATGTTTGCCATTTCTTAGAAGTGGCTTAGAAACATAGAATTCGTCAGGGTTTACTGCACCTTGTACAACCATTTCCCCTAAACCGTAAGAAGCAGTAATAAATACTGCTTCACGGAAACCAGATTCTGTATCAAGTGTAAACATTACACCTGCAGCACCCGTTTCAGAGCGAACCATACGCTGAATACCAGCAGAAAGCGCAACAATATCATGTGCAAAATTTTGGTGTACACGGTAAGCAATGGCACGGTCATTATAAAGTGAAGCAAAAACTTCTTTAATTGCGATAAGAACGTTGTCGATCCCACGAATGTTTAAGAAAGTTTCTTGTTGACCCGCAAATGAAGCATCTGGTAAGTCTTCAGCAGTTGCAGAAGAACGTACCGCAACAGCGATGTCAGGATTACCGTTAGAAAGGGCAGCAAATGCTTCGCGAACTTCAGTCTCTAGACCTGTAGTAAGTGGAGTTTCTACAATCCATTGACGGATTTTTGCACCAGTTTCTGCAAGTGCGATTACATCATCAACATTTAATGCTGCAAGTTCTGCATTGATTTTAGCATTTAGGCCACTTTGCTCTAGGAATTCGCGATATGCATCAGCAGTCGTTGCAAATCCACCTGGAACCGATACGCCAGCATTTGCTAAATGACTGATCATTTCCCCAAGTGAAGAGTTTTTACCACCCACGATCTCAACGTCGTGTTTACCTAGTTTTTCCAGACCGATTACGCGTGCTTCCAAAGTTGTTACTCCACTTATGCAGTATTAATCACTATCTTGGCATGAAATTATAACAAAAAACTTAGCATTTTGATTCAACTAAGTGATAGTCATGTAAGATGGGCTTACTATAAAGATTATACATCGCTAAGACAAATGTTTGAGGAGATTTTTAATGTCAGAAAGTAACCAAATAAAGCGGAGCGTATTTTTTATTTCTGATGGTACAGCGATTACGGCTGAAACCCTTGGGCATTCATTATTAGCGCAATTTCCTCATGTAAAGTTTGATATCCATATTATTCCCTATATTACCTCTGAAGAAGCTGCAATGAATGTGGTCGAAGAAATCAATAAAAGGGCGGATAAAGATGGTCAACAACCTTTGGTATTCGATACTTTGGTTGACCCTTATGTTCGTGACATTATCAATACTGCAAATGCTGTAAATCTTGATGTTTTTGAAGGGCTTATTAGTAAGTTGTCGGACGTTTTAGGTACACCGCCTACAACTTTAGTCGGACAAACCCATGCTGTGACGGATTCTGAGTCGTATAAAGCACGTATTGATGCTGTTCATTTTGCTTTGGATAACGATGATGGGGCACGTACCCGTCATTATGACAAAGCAGATTTAATCCTGATCGGCGTATCGCGTTCTGGTAAAACCCCAACTTCAATTTATTTATCTTTGCAGTTTGGTATTCGAGTTGCAAACTACCCATTAACCGAAGAAGATTTAGACGATAATCGTTTACCTGCGGTACTGAAAGAACATAAAAATAAACTATTTGGTTTGATGATTGATGCTGAACGTCTCGTTGCCATTCGTTCTGAACGTAAAGCCAATAGTCGTTATGCGAGCTTTTCGCAGTGTCAGATGGAGCTACGTGCTGTTGAAGGGATCTATATTTCTGAAGGGATTAAATATTTAAATGTTTCAGAGATGTCGATTGAAGAAATTTCAACACGTGTTTTACAAATGACAGGGCTTAAACGTCGTATTGGATAATCCATCCTTATAATTTTTGATGTGTGATGTAGTGTAAGAACAGTATTGAGCTGAATCAAGATTTGGCTCTTTTTCTTTTATGTTTATTATTTTTTATAGTGTGATTTGTTATATGAATAAGATATTAAAAGTAAGTTCATTTTTCATGCTTGTAAGTGTACAAGGTATATTTGCACAACAAACCAATGCTGAATCATTGAGCAACTTTGAAAATGGTTTGGTTGAAAAATACTATCAAAAAACCTGTTCAGGGCGTGGTGAATGTGATCAGTACAATGAAAAAATTTCCAGTGAAATTGAAAATAAAATAAAAAATGATTCATCGAGTTTTGCATATTCGTTTGCAAAACTCACTGAAAAAAATATGCTGGATATCCATTACAGTCCTGATCGAAAAATCAAATTTTATACGATGGACGTTTCTGCTGGGGGAACGATGAGAGAACCATATAGTTTAATTCAAGTGAAGCCAAGCAATGGTTTGGCGTCCCAAGAGTTAGCTCAAGTGGGATTTATCGATAAAATTGCGCAAGTCAAAATTAAAAATCAGGACGTTTATTTAGTCACCAGTCTATTTGTTAATAGTACTTGTTCAAGGGGCTATCGCATTCACTCCTTTGTGTTGAATAACGGCAAATTTGTCGCGCAACCCATTTTTGAAACCAAAACTCAAAAACTTGATTCAATTGGTGTTGAAAATGATTGTCAGGAATGGGAACGTTCTGCAGAAGATTTTATCCGTATCTCAAAAGACTTAAAAAATATCGATATATTAGTGGTGAATGCTTCAGGAAAACTGACCAATAACTATTTACGTTATCAAAAGACTCCACAGGGTTATCGTTACAGCGGTGTGGTCAAATAATTCAAAGAATAGTGAATTTAACAAGTTTAAGAGGCCTAGAAGCCTCTTAAACTCGAATCTTCTCAAGCTATTATTCGTAAGTGGTAATAATCACATCCACTAAATGCTCAATTCCTTCCATACTTTGTACGGCATTTTCAGTAATTTTAACGACTGGCCAAGTGATCAATTTACAGTTTTTACGTTGTAGCGCTGTATAGTAGGTGTCGGATTTTAAAAACACTTTACTCTTTAACGCAGAGTTCGGCATCAACTGACGTTTTAACCATTGTTCCTGAACTTGCGACTCTAGATAACGAATCGCTAACATCGATTTAACACGATGATTAAACAAACGACGGTTTTTGATAATCAAAGGGTGCGAGATTAACTTTTGAACCCCTTTTTCAGTTTGCGGTAAAATAAAAGCGGGTGTAATTTGAAACACTTTTACAAATTCAGCACTGTTTAAAACGTGGCCAAGATGGGTGACTGTAAGTTGGTTTGCACCAATAATTGCCACGTTTAAACCAGTAAAATCGGTGAGTTTAATCTCAGCAGATGCAATAATTTTACCTTTATAATGTTTAAAAAATTCAGGCTGATTTTGAAAAAAACCTTCATTTTGACTCTTTTTCCTATCGAGCATATTATTTCCTTTTTATACTAATTGGTCGCAGTGGGTTCTGACGTTAATTGATATATCCAACTTGGGACTTTAGGTAAAGACTTTTCAGGAATCTTGTCAGTCACGCTAACCATGGCATCAATCGGGATATGGAACCATTTTTTATTGCGATCTACTACATTTTTGCCATGAAATTGAATGATTTGAAACCACGGGTTACGGCGTCCTTCCACTGTTCTTCCGCCAATTTTCGAAAATTTATTCATTGCTGCATATAATTTTTCTTCAGGAAGTCCGAGCTTAATGACATTGTCACGCATTTTATTGATCAAGGGTAAGTAAGCCAAAATACCCAGCATCAAACGTGGGTCGACTACTCGTGCAGCCATTTGGGCAAGCTCAATGACGCTTTTATTGATCCCTTGTGCTTCCATTACACTGAAACCTACACCTAAATGCCGTGCTTCATCACCATTAATCAGTTCAAAGGCTTGGTGGCAAACAGGATCATCTACAGTATCCAATAAAAAGGTACATAAAGCGCCATCCAAAGCCACTTCAAGCATGGGAATCACTGCGCCTAAAATATAAAAAGGCATTTCATCGGCATAGGTATCTAGCCATTCAATAATTAAACGTAAATTTTTATTTGGTTTAGGGATATCACCATCTAACATTCCCCAACGTTTCATGAGCGCCATTTCTGCATTGGCATGGCGTTGCTCTTCGGCATGGAAGATGGCGTACATCTCCCGTAAAGTTGCTGTTGGCGCTTTTTTTGACATTGCCGAAAATGCACGGGCACCTACATGCTCAATCCACATCAGATCTGCCATAAAGTCTTTAAGTTTTGGCCATTGTTCGGCTGTAACCAGCTCTCGACCTGGTGCATCCCAATCAATATCGGATAAAGTCCATTGTGTGTTTTTGACTTTATCTAACATTTTTTCTAAGTCAATTGAAGCCATAGCAAATCTATCAAAAATAAGGATTTCATTGCATTTTATTTAATATTTCTGTGAATCAATTGGCAAAGATATTCATTGTGGAATGATGAAAAATATCAACGCAGTAATGGTTTGATTTTGAATGTGAAAATTTAGCTAAGTGATTGAGATAAAAAGAAAGACTTGTCATAAAAGGACAAGTCTTATCATTTGGAGCAATGGATTGTTTAACAATTAAAATTTATCTTCTGGTGTTTCTAGTTCTTTAACTTCAACTTGCTGAACAGGGTGGGGCTGAGGTAGTTCAGGCTGTGAATGCGTTCTGAGATATTCCAAGTCTCGAATATTCTTTTGTACAGCAACAGCACCGAAGAGACTAAGTAAAAAAGCCATGATATAAAAGCCTTTCTCACTGAATGCCATCGTCGCGTTCCATAAACCCAATGCGAGCAGAACAATACAGATCACCACTGAAGCCCAGCACAGTCCATAATAAATTGCTGTAACTTGCTGACCTTCAAGTTTATCCCGAACAACTTTTTGCAGTGAAACAGCAGAAAATAAACCATAAAGGATCAGGATTAAATAATAGCCTTTTTCATTTAATAGAATTTGTGCATTGAATAAACCGACACAGTAGGCTGCTGCACCAGCAAGTAAAGCCACCCAACTGACTGCAATAAAAGCAGGGGTGGGTTTATTGATATATTGGTTCATTGTTGTTCCTTATTACTATTTTACTGATTTTTATATGTTCTATTATGCTGATTTGAAATGAGATGGCAAATCTTTTCAATTTATTAGAGCTAATTCAAATAGAGTTTAATTACGAAGAATAATAAATAGTATTTTAAATCAATTGGATATTTAAGCTATAGAACAGTTAAATCAAAAAAAAACCAAAATGAAATTTGTCATTTCATTTTGGTAAAGAGGAAAACATGATTGATTTGTATTATTTTTTTAAATCCATCAACAAACTAAAGTTGTCTAGGCGCTTCTGTGTATCATAAATATCGCAAGTGAAAATAAATTCATCTACCTGATATTTTTCTAAAAGTTGCTTTAAACCGTTATTTACTGTCTCTGGTGAGCCAATTTTCGCCATACCCAAGAAGTTTTGTACGGACATTTTCTCTGATGCAGACCATCGGCCTTCCATTGTTGCTACAGGCGGTTTCAGTTTTAAACTTTGTCCTGTCAGTAATGCAAGAATACGTTGATACACACTTGTAGCTAGATACTCCGCTTCCTCATCGGTTTGGGCAACCACAGTAGGCACACCCATAGATACAAACGGTTTATCTAAATAGGCGGATGGTTCAAAATTGTCACGATAGAGCTGAATGGCTTGGCCTAACATTCTCGGTGCAAAATGTGAGGCAAATGAATAAGGAAGTCCTAATTTAGCCGCCAGTTGTGCGCTAAAAAGACTCGACCCTAAAAGCCATACAGGCACATGCGTACCTTGCCCTGGTGTTGCTTTAATTCTTTGCTGAGGTACTGCGTCCGCGAAATAGCTTAAAATTTCTAAAACATCTTGTGGAAATTGCTCTTCAGTTTCTTGACGACCACGTCTTAATGCACGCATGGTGGTTGGATCAGTTCCGGGCGCACGACCTAAGCCGAGTTCAATACGATTTGGATAGAGTGTCGCCAAGGTACCAAACTGTTCAGCAACAACTAAGGGTGCATGGTTGGGTAACATAATCCCCCCCGAGCCCACTTTAATATTTTTTGTATTGGCTAAGATGTAACCCAGCAATACAGCAGTTGCGGAGCTGGCGATACCGTCCATATTATGATGTTCAGCTAACCAAAGGCGATCAAAGCCCAATTGTTCTGCATGCTGGGCAAGTTGCAATGCATGCTTAAGTGAAAACTCAACTGTTTGATCTTCTCGAACAGGTGCGAGTTCTAGGATAGAGAACTTCGTATTCTTTAATGCGGTATCTGTTAAAGACGACATTTTTAAACTCGAAAATAATATATATCGAAATAATACGATATAAGTGTGCAAATGTATATCGAAAATTGTCGATATTTGGTGGTTTTGATGTTGATTTTATTGTCCAAAAACAAATTAAGCACCCGAAGGTGCTTGATTTAAATGATTGGATATTAATTTTGGACTGAAATTAATTTTTCCAATTATTCTTGTTTTTGTAGTGACCATAATGATTGCCATTGTCTTTACGATAGCCACGGTCATTGTAGCGATAATCAACATTACGGTAGCCGCCACGATCATATCGATCATTATAACGTCCATAACGGTTGTCATAGCGGTCATCATAACGACGGTCGTTACTGACTTTTTGACCTAATGCCGAACCGCCCGCAGCACCAAGACCTGCGCCAATATAGCCACCAGTTGAAGTACCCGTCACATTACGACCTACGGTATAACCACCAGCACTACCTAAAGCACCGCCAATGATCGCACCATTACGGTCACGTTTATTTGATGAAGCGCCTGCGCCAACACCACCACCGATTGCAGAACCAATCATAGCGCCTGTTGAACCACCCATTTGTTGGCCAATCGCAGCACCCACCACACCACCAAGTGCAGATGTTAATGCTGTATTGGTTGAGTTGCCTGCATGTGCAGTCGTCATCATTGTTGCTGCAATTACAGTTGCACCAAGGATTACTTGTAATTTCATTTTAAACTCCTGATCGAAGCTTCTTCGAATTCTTTAACTTGAGGCTAGAATAACGAAACATTTAGCAATAATTATGGATTTGAATGTAAGCAATTTCTGTGTTTTGTGTGTGGATTGTATTTCTTGCTCTTTAATTTATTCATATTACGTGAATGTTAAACTTAATTTTAAGTAAAACCTTATTTAGTACAATCAGTATTAACCTATAAATCATTACTTGTAGTTCTACAGGATAGACAGTTTATCTAAGATGAAACGATACAAAAAAAGCACCCGAAGGTGCTTGATATCGTTCAAGGATCAATTAGTGATGACGACGGTGTTTTTTGTAGTACTTTTTATTGTACTTACGTTGATCTGCATGGCGGTCTTGAGAAACTTTTTTACCAAGAACTGAACCACCTGCTGCACCAGCAGCAGCACCAATATAACCACCTGTAGTACCACCCATATTTTTACCTACGGTATAGCCACCAACACCACCTAAACCACCACCAATTGCAGCCGCAGTACGGTCTTTTCTATTGGTTGATGCAGCAGCACCACCTGCACCGCCCACTGCTGAACCAATCATTGCGCCAGTGTTACCACCGATTTGTTTACCTACAGCAGTACCAACGACACTACCTAGAGCAGAAGTTGCTGCAATACGTGTTGAGTTATCAGCATGAGCACTTACTGTAAATATTGAAGTTACTGCCAATACAGTACTAAATATGATCGTATTAAATTTCATGTGTTGCTCCATGTCCTTATCTGGACAGTTCTATCTCTATTCGATGTGGCAAATGTAACAAAAATTTTTCCAAAAAATGTGGAGAGGGATCTGAAAATTGATAGCGTTTGGTATCTGAATGTATGTTTTCTATTAAAAGTGATTTTAAAACACCCATATTAGTCAACAAATAGCATGAATAATGGAGAATAAAAGCATCTAATCAAAAATCATGCGGATCATCTTGTTATAAATTCTACAGCTTATCTTGATGGTGCTTATATAAATGTGTCATTTAAATGGCAGAATCGGTAAACTAGGCACAATTTTAGAATTTTCTTACCAATTTTAAATGGGCTGTTATAAAGCTCGATGTTTTTTGGTAAGGCTTAGCTTGAGAATGTATTTAAAATGAAAGAATCGTTACGTTTACGATTAGACCAACTTTGTGATCGACATGAAGAGTTAGAAGCATTATTGGCAGATGTCGAAGTCATTTCAGACAATAAGCGTTTTCGTAATTTGTCCCGTGAGCATAATGATTTATCAGAAATTACCGATGTTTGGAAAAAGTACAAGCAAGCTGAAGAAGATATTGAAACAGCAGAAGCAATGTTAACTGATCCAGATTTTAAGGATATGGCTGTTGAGGAAATCAAAGAGAACAAAGCTTTAATTGAACAACTTGAAGCTGAGTTGAATATTCTCATGATTCCTAAAGACCCAAATGATGCCAACTCGGCATATTTGGAAATCCGCGCTGGTACAGGTGGTGATGAAGCGGCGATTTTCTCGGGTGACTTATTCCGTATGTATAGTAAATACGCTGAAACTCAAAACTGGCGTATTGAGATCTTATCTGAAAATGAAGGTGAGCATGGCGGATATAAAGAGATTATCTGTCTAGTGAATGGTGAAGGTGTTTACGGTCGCTTGAAGTTTGAAAGCGGGGCGCATCGTGTACAACGTGTTCCAGCCACTGAGTCACAAGGTCGTGTGCATACTTCGGCATGTACTGTGGCAATTCTTCCAGAAGTTGATGTAGACACCACAGTAGAGATTAATGCTGCGGATCTACGTATTGATACTTACCGTGCTTCTGGTGCGGGTGGTCAGCACATTAACAAAACTGATTCTGCTGTACGTATTACCCATCTTCCAACAGGTACTGTTGTGGAATGTCAGGATGAACGTTCACAGCATAAAAACAAAGCAAAAGCGATGGCGTTACTGGCTTCACGTTTAGAGAATGCGAAACGTGCTGCAGCCGATGCAGCAACATCTGAAATGCGCCGTGATTTGGTAGGTTCAGGGGATCGTTCGGAACGTATCCGCACATATAACTATCCACAAGGTCGTATGACAGATCACCGTATTAATTTAACTTTATATAAGTTAGATGCAGTAATGGAAGGTGATTTGACTGAGCTACTTGACAGCTTACATCGCGAATATCAAGCAGATCAGTTGGCGATGCTTGCACAACAAAATGGTGGTTAATGAATATTGCACAGGCTTTGGCCTTACGTGGAGAAGCTGAAAGTTATGAGCGTCAAGAAAATGCTTGGTTACTTGAGCATATTTTAAAAATTGATGCTTTTGATTTGTCACTTAAATCTACGCAAGAATTAACTGCTGAGCAAGAACAGCAATATGTTGAGGGTCTAGCGCGGATTGCTGCGGGTGAACCCTTGGCTTATGTAACTGGCTCACAACCATTTTGGACTTTGGATTTAACCGTTACCAGAGATACTTTAGTTCCTCGTCCAGATACTGAGGTATTGGTTGAAACGGTTTTAAATCTTGATTTGCCTGAAGATACTCGTATGGTTGATTTAGGTACGGGTACAGGTGCGATCGCATTATCGCTGGCAAGTGAGCGTCCAAATTGGTCTATTATTGCCACAGATATTTATGAACCGACTTTAGAAGTTGCTTTACATAATGCTGAAAAGCATGACTTGGGGCAGGTCAAGTTTTTTATAGGAAGTTGGTTTAAAGCTTTGAATCGTCAATTTTTTGATGTGATAGTTTCTAATCCACCTTATATTGATGCTGATGATGAGCATATGCCGCATCTTGCTTCTGAGCCTGAAAGAGCTTTGGTTGCTGAGCAGCATGGTTTGGCAGATATTGAACATATTGTTCAGCAAGGTAAAAAATGGTTGGCTACTCAAGGTTGGATCGTGCTTGAGCATGGTTATGATCAAGCTGAAGCGGTACAAAACATTTTTAAAGGTGCTGGTTTTAAACAGGTCAGAACTGTTAAAGACTATGGCGGTAATGATCGTGTCACGTTAGGTCAGTGGCCAAATTAGCTTTGCATTGCTATATCTAAAAAGACTTTGTTGGATGGCGGTGGTTGCGCTTATCCAACAAAGTCTTTTTTATTGGCGAATAAATAGTATTAAAAGAATTTGACCTATTCAAAATTTTAAAGATTGGGTTGAAATATAGCCTTTAGAAAAACCAGCTAAGTCAAATTACTTTTCACCAATTGAATCGGCTCTAAGAGTTTTTCACCCAGAGAGCTGTGCATTTCTCTTTCAATTAAACGAGTAATTGAATCTAAAGGTAAATCATTTTCTTGTAGGCCAAATGGTTCTTCAAGCTGAGCACTCAAAGCATCTAGTCCCAAAAATAAATAAGCAATTAAACTGACGATGACGGGTGTCCAAATCCCTAAACTTGCTTCTAAACTAAACGGCAAAATCAAACAAAAGCAATATACTGTGCGATGTAATAAGACTGAATAAGAATAGGGCAATGGGGTGGTTAGAATACGATCGCAGCCTGCCTGAATATTACCCATAGCAACAATATGATGATTTAAACCTTGATAGATAATGTCAGAAATTTCACCTGATTTAAGTGATTGCACTAAAGATTTTTGGATTTCTTCTAAAACAAATTGTGCAGCATTAAGGTGGTTTGCCAGTTGGCTAAAGCTTAATTCATCTAAATCTACTTTATTTTTATAAAATTCAATAGATTGATTTTGATTGCGTAAACGATTTCTTAATAAACGGGTAAATAGCATCACACGATACATTAAAACTTTACGCTGGTTTTCTTGTAAAACATGTGTGTCACGAGAAAGATGGCGTGAGGTTGCAATCAAAGCACCCCAGAGTTTACGACCCTCCCACCAACGATCATAACATGCAGTATTTCTAAAGCTTAAGAAAATAGAAAGGATAATCCCGAACACGGTAAACCCAATTGCAGGTACAGCAGGAATTGTAAAATAGTGATGTGATGATAGGTAAACCAGAACTGTCGAGATCAGCACAACAAAAGTTAATGCGGGTAAGACTTTGGGAAGAATGGTGCCGTGCCAAGCAAAGAGAAGTGCGAAGCTGTTACTTTTATCACGAATGATCATACTGTCTACCTTACTATTACTGTGACAGTGTTTCATAGAGAAAAGCAGAAATGCAAGTTGCAAATAAGCAATTTAAAAAATACGGCTGATCAAAAGCCGTATTTTGAGCGGTTTATGTTCTCCAACGTAAAAACCAGTTTTCAATCAATTTCATCAGATTGTCAGTGAGTTTACCAAGGACAGCCAGCAAGATAATCGCAATAATCACAATATCGGGCCGTGAGGTTTCTCGACCATCACTGAGTAGATAGCCGATACCTTGTGTCGCTGCAATCAGTTCTGCTGCAATCATAAACATCCACGCTAGGCTTAAACTGTTTCTTAGTCCAACGAGAATTCCAGGAGATGCAGCAGGCAGAACAATTTGGAAGATACTTTGTAGATAGGTCAGACGGTATACTTTTGCCACTTCTAACAACTTTGAATCAACACCATGTATGGCAGATACGCTATTGGTATAGGTGGGAAAGAATGCACCAATCGCGATTAAGGTAATTTTTGAGGCTTCATCAATGCCTAACCACAAAAGCAATAACGGAATCCAAGCAAGGCTTGGAATAGACTTGATCGCTGAAAATGTAGGTTCTAAAAAATCTTCAATGTGTTTGTTTAAACCCACTGCAATTGCAAAAATGAGTCCCAATAGGCTACCAATAAAAAATCCTAAAAATACACGCCAAGTACTGGTATAGATATGGGTAAATAAATCACCTGCGGCAAGCTCCTTGAATGAGTCAACTAAGCTACTTGGGGCAGGGAGCAGATAAGACTCAATCCATCCAAAACGAACTAAATACTCACATAATAAAATGAGCAACAATGGAATCGTAATTCCTTTTACCCATTTTAAAACATTGGCCTTAAAGGCAGGTTTGTTTAAACCCGCCTGCGTTATACGTACATTTGATTCGCTTTGCGTCGATTGAGCATGTGTAGACTTTGTCATTACTTCTCAGCAACCTTGCCAATGACCTTTTGCGCATATTGGTTGTCAAATAGTTGATCCACAACTTGATTTACATTGGTGCCTTTTCGAACCAGTTCTTCTTCAGTCAAAATAGTCCCTGCTTTCTTTAGCGCATTAAGATGTTTCGCGGTTGGAATGTTTTGATCTAGATTGGTTCGGCTCAATTGCAACTTCGCCACTTCAAGTGGTAACTTTGCTTCACGTGCTAATAATTCTGCAAGTTTATCTGGATTGGCTTTTGCCCATTTACGTGCTTGTTCATAAGCTTTAATTACAGCCTCAACTGCTTCTGGACTTTGAGTGCTAAATTGATCTTTTACACTTAACACACTGTAACTATTAAAAGCGATATTGCGATAGAGCAGTTTTGCACCTGATTGCAATTGTGCAGATGCCATCAGTGGGTCAAGCCCAGCCCAAGCATCTACCTGACCACGTTCTAAAGCTGTTTTTCCATCTGGATGTTGTAGATGTACCAATTGTACATCGCGTTTATTTAAGCCAACGGTTTCAAGTGCTTGAAGTGTAAATAAGAATGGGTCTGTCCCTTTGGTTGCAGCAATTTTTTTCCCTTTGAGATCTTTTAAGGATTTGATTGCTGAGTTTTTTGCAACGACTAATGCAGTCCATTCTGGCTGGCTTTGGATATAAACCGTTTTAATCGGACTGCCATTGGCACGACTTAATACTGCTGCTAAACCTGCGGTAGAGGCGAAATCGATACTGCCACTGTTTAAATATTCAAGTGAACGGTTACTGCCTTGGCTAAACACCCATTTGACCTCTGTTTTGGGTAATGCTTTTTCTAACAGCTTTTGTTCTTTAACCACTAAACTTGTTGGGGCGTAATAGGCATAGTCTAATTTCAATGTTGTTGGGATGGCTGCAAAAGAAGACATTGCGGTTAAGCTTAAGGCTAAGGTGGAAACTAAGCGCGTCATTTTTTTGCTAAAAACTTTCATACATACCCCATAAAATTCAAAGAGAAACACAGAGCTAGATATGTATATTTTTTAGGGTGAAAGTACAAAAAAGAAAAACAGATATTCACTTCTTAAAATATGAAATGTAAAAAATATTAGTTTAACTATATGAATAAATTTATGTTTTTAAAGTATGCATATTAGCTTGTTGAATAGATGATTATTGAAATGAGTTATAAAAAAATATTCTAATTAAATTTTAGTCATTAGACATAAAAAATGCCTCTATACAGAGGCATTTTTGGATTGGGCAAATTAAACTGGATAATCTTCCAGACTGTCTGCAATTTCAACTTGGTCTAATGCATTGGTTTCAAGTGCCAGACAAAGCGCAACAATTTTTGCAGTATCAGCAATGTTTTCTTTTTTCATTGCTAAGCCTGATTGAATTGCATCTAATCGCTCTTGGTGAATATCAAGTGCTTGTGCGACTTCTGCAGCATCATTGGTTTTGAAAAAATCATTCATAGCATGTTCAAAGTCATGATCTGAAGCTTTTAAAATACCTTCGATAAGCTCATCTAAATGTTCAGTTTGAGCCGAAAGGGAATGGATAAAGTTTTGAACTAGATTTTGCTCTAGTACATCAATCATCTTAATCATGTTAGTGACCTAAAAGTGATTAAAGGGGAGGAGGGTACCACAGGAAATAAGCAGAAAACCTGCTTTAAATTGGGTAATAAATATACCATTATTGATTAATTTGCAACCTTATTCAGATAAGCTGTAAATATCGAGCTTGCATTTATATTGATATGTTTTTTATTATAATTTTGATTTTAAATAAATTTCCCTAAAGACTGAGATTTTGTTTAACGATGTTATCAAGGTTGTTTGGGTTCTCTATAAGCACCTGGACTTACCCCAGTCCACTTTTTAAATGCGCGATGAAATGCACTGGCATCCTGAAAGTTCAACAGCTCACTGATGTCTTGTAAGGTATGTGAGGTTTTGCCAAGCAGTTCAATCGCCATATCTCGCCGTATATCATTTTTGAGTTGTTGGTAACTGCTGCCTTCATTTTTTAAACGGCGTTGTATAGTGGCTTCTGAAATATTGAGCTGTGCTGATAGTTCACCGAGTTCTAACCATTCAGCAGGAGCAATAGAAAGTAATTGCTTACGAATCATTG
Source organism: Acinetobacter sp. RIT698 (assembly GCF_009668065.1). Classification (NCBI taxonomy): domain Bacteria; kingdom Pseudomonadati; phylum Pseudomonadota; class Gammaproteobacteria; order Moraxellales; family Moraxellaceae; genus Acinetobacter; species Acinetobacter sp. RIT698. The sequence goes on along the minus strand of NZ_WJYH01000003.1, from coordinate 71,166 downwards.
AACTTAAAGCCAAAGGATTCTTAAATCTTAATAGTAGATTTTCAGGGGTATTTTTAATAAAACCATACCAAGACTTTTGATCGCGTTTGATTTGAATGTTTAAGTAGTTTGCATCGAATTGCAGATAATTTTCATCTGTTTGGTAAGTAATATTTTCACAGAATCGCACGCGATAATCGCTGTCATCTTCAGGGGGCGTGCATTTTAATTGTAATTGATTGAGTAAAATTCTTTGATCTGCTAACCAACAGATCAAACTGTGAATCAACATAATATAAGTGGCATAGCAGAACATACGCTTGGTTTGTAATTTGTCTGTAATGACAATGTATGCATAATTTTCATCTATAATTAGCTTGCTGGAGAAGTCATCCAAGACAAAATTAAAATATTGCAAAATTTGTTCGATTGCTGTGTGTAGCGTATCCGATTGCATGACCATTTTAGACAATAATTTATAACAACCGCGTCGCATCTGATGCGAGTCCATGCCAAAGAACTCATCATTCATATGGTCTGCTATTTTAGTCCACAGTTTTGCATAAGCGGAAACAGCAATACGTGATTTGGCTGCCTGAAATATTTCCAGTGGTATTTCTGCATCATGCAAAATCTGCTGTATATCATAGCCCTTATCTTGGGCACGGCTCAGCGCTTCATGTACCAGCGCAATTGAAATTGTGCCTTTGCTTTCACTGAATTGTTGATTGTTCACAGTGTATTCCATTATCTTGTGATACGTGTTTTGTGACTAAAGTTTTCCAAAAAGATGTTTAAATTGTCCAAATACATCATACAGGATGCAACTTTTGGAAATTGTACTCAAGCTTGACTATGTTTACTCTGCATCTTAAGTCGAAAGTGGGTTTAATTCATCATTTAAACTGCTCAATTCAAACAATGAACTAGGAAAATAAAATGAAAATTGAAGGAAAAGTTTTTGTTGTGACTGGTGGTGCATCTGGATTAGGTGCCGCGACAGCCACACATTTGATTGGTCAAGGTGCGAAAGTGATCATGGTGGATATGAATCACCAGCTTGGCGAAGAAATGCAGAAGCGCTTAGGTGAAAAGTCCAAATTTGTTCAACTTGATGTGACCGATGAAGTTGCTGTTGAACAATTCTTTAAAAATGTGGAGCAGGATTATGCTCAATTAAATGGCTTAATTAATTGTGCAGGGATTGGCCCATCCGCCAAAGTACTAGGTAAAAATGGCATCCATGCTTTAGACGCATTTCAAAAAGTATTGAATATTAATGTCGCAGGAACATTTAACATGCTACGTTTTGCCGCAGATGTCATTTCTCGTTATGCGTTACCAGCAGGTGAAGAAGATCGTGGTGTGATTATTAACACTGCTTCAGTGGCTGCGTTTGATGGCCAAATTGGTCAATCCGCTTATGCTGCATCTAAAGGTGCTGTTGTTGCAATGACATTACCTTTGGCGCGAGAACTTGCGCAACATGCCATCCGTGTGATGACCATTGCGCCAGGGATTATGGAAACCCCAATGTTGAAATCATTACCACAAAATGTTCAAGATGCGCTGGGTGAAATGGTGCCTTTTCCTAAACGCCTTGCGAAGCCTGAAGAGTTTGCACAGCTTGTTGGTCATATTTGTGAAAATAGCTATTTAAATGGTGAAACAATTCGATTAGACGGCGCAATCCGTATGCAGCCAAAGTAACCTGGTCTAATCCATCTGCTTATTTCTAACTTTGCTTTAACACAAGCAATAGCAAACTTTTAAAAAATTGAATACTGCCTGACATGATCTAAACCATCATGTTAGGCAGACTTTAGCCTAAATTTATACAAACAACGAGATTTTTATTGGTCGCTGATCATGATTGCAGTGATTTAAAATTTAAAAGTGCTGAGAGGGATGCTCAAATGATTCTCAATGATGAACAAAAAATGGTTCAGGAAATGATGCGAAATTATTCGCAGAATAAACTTAAACCCACAGCTGCTGAACGTGATAAAACTGCAAAATTTCCTCAGCAAGAACTCAAAGAGTTGGGTGAACTGGGTGCATTAGGCATGACTGTGTCTGATCAATGGGGTGGCGCAGGTTTGGACTATATCTCCTTGGTGACGGCAATTGAAGAAATTGCTGCAGGAGATGGTGCAATTTCAACCATTGTCAGCGTACAAAATTCTTTGCCTTGTGGAATTATCCAAAAATATGGGACAGACCGACAAAAACAAGACTACTTAATGCCATTGGCAACAGGTCAATGGCTTGGCTGTTTCTGTTTAACGGAACCACAGGCGGGTTCAGACGCAGGTGCTTTGCTATGTAAAGCAGAACGTGATGGCGATTCGTGGGTGATTAATGGAACCAAACAATTCATAACTTCTGGACAGCACGCACAAGTGGCGATTGTGTTTGCAGTTACGGATAAATCCGCAGCAAAGAAAGGTATTTCTTGTTTTATCGTTCCAACCAATACAGAAGGTTATATCGTTTCTCGGATTGAAGATAAAATGGGACAACATTGCTCAGATACCGCAACAATTGTTTTTGAGAATTGTCGGATTCCTGCTGAGAATACATTAGGAAATGAGGGTGAAGGATATAAAATCGCCTTGTCGAATTTAGAGTCAGGTCGCATTGGTATTGCCGCTCAATGTGTGGGAATGGCACGAGCGGCGTTGGATGCTGCGGTTGAATTTGCCAATCAGCGCAAAGCTTTCGGAGTGGAGTTGGTACAACATCAGGCTGTGGCATTTCGCTTAGCTGATATGGCCACTCAAATCGAAGCAGCACGGCAGTTGATTTACCATGCCGCAAGTTTAAAAGATGCAGGTTTAGCTTGTCTAAAAGAAGCATCAATGGCGAAGTTGTTTGCATCTGAAATTGCTGAAAAAGTCTGTTCAGATGCGATACAAATTCATGGTGGTTATGGCTATGTTGCTGATTTTCCAGTAGAGCGAATCTATCGAGATGTTCGAGTCAGTCAGATTTATGAAGGCGCTTCCGATATTCAACGTTTAGTTATCGCAAGAGCGGTGATTCAGTAAGTTCAATTGTAGATTAGCGCATCAAAATTCTATCTCAAGACCAGCTTCGCACTGGTCTTTTTTATTTTAAAGCCTTCCACCATGACAGTAAAAGCAGATGTTCAAAAACTGCAATACAATTGAGGTATTTGGAAATTGTGTGTGATTTCTAATCATGGTTATCTATACGCATAGGAACACATGTTGAATGATTCAACATTTTTAGAAAAGCTAGAAAGCAAAATATGGAACCGCACATCGAGATGATTTGTGCTGAAAATACAAGGATATTGCCATGAAAACATTGGAACAAGCCTACCAAGAATTCGATTATGAAAAACTCATCAATGAGCAACTGGTTGGCAACCCACAGTCAATCAATGCCTATATCGAGTGCTGCGAGCGTTTTGTCGGTTTAAATAAAGTGGCTTTGATCTGGGAAGGCAAAAACGGTGAGTCTTCACAATGGACCTTTGAACAACTGGCACAAGCATCAGGAAAATTAGCCAATTATTTACACTCGCTAGGCATAAAAACAGGCGATTGTATTGCTGGCTTATTACCACGGACTCCAGAACTATTGATCACCATATTGGCAACTTGGCGTATCGGAGCAATTTATCAGCCCTTATTTACCGCCTTTGAATCAAAAGCGATTGAGCATCGCGTAGCAACAGCCAATACCCAACTGATCATCACCAACAGTGAGCAACGTCCCAAACTAAACGGGATTGAACTTCCACATATTCTGACTGTTCATCCACAAGATTTTGCAGCAACAAAAGATGCAGATTTTTGGCAAGAACTAGCAGGTCAATCAGCTGAATGTGCACCCGTCATGTTGAGTTTTGCTGATGATTTTTTAATGATGTTTACCTCGGGAACAACAGGTTTGGCAAAATCCGTTCCAGTGCCATCAAAAGCAATTTTGGCCTTTAAAGAATATATGCGTCACGCTGTTGATTTACGTGAAGATGATTCATTTTGGAACCTTGCGGATCCAGGTTGGGCATATGGTCTATATTATGGTATTGCTGGCCCATTGGGATTGGGACACAGTATTATCATGGATGAACGTGCATTTAGTGTCGACAATGCTTTGGAAATTATTCAAAAATACCAGGTCAGTAATCTTACGGGTTCACCCACAGCATTTCGTATGTTCTTCGGCTTTAAAGAAAAATTTAATATTTCGATCAAAGCACATTTACGTGCAGTCAGCAGTGCAGGTGAACCTTTAACACCTGAAGTAATTCATTGGTTTAATCATGACTTGAATGTCAATATTTATGACCAATATGGGCAAACAGAATTAGGTATGGTGATTGGTAACCATCATGCTTTAGCACATGCAATAAAAGTCGGCTCAGCAGGTTTTGCTAATCCTGGTCATCGTTTTGCAGTGTTAAATCAAGACAACCAAGAAGTTGAACGAGGTGAGATTGGAACGCTAGCAATTGACTTCTCTCAATCGCCACTCACATGGTTTAAAGGTTATGGTGGAAATAATCGTAAATCCTTTGTTGGTCATTATTACTTAACTGGAGATACGGTTCGTTTGAATGAATTAGGTGGGGTTGACTTTATTGGTCGTGCAGACGATGTCATTACAACTTCAGGTTATCGTGTTGGGCCATTTGATGTAGAAAGTACCCTTTTGGAATGTGTTGAAGTTTTAGAGTCTGCCGTTATTGGTAAACCTGATCCAGAAAGAACAGAGATCGTAAAAGCTTTTGTTGTACTCAAGCCTCAGTTCACGGGTTGTCACCAATTGAATGCTAAATTACAAGAATATGTACGTTCTCGATTATCTAAGCACTCTTACCCACGTGAAATTGAGTTTGTTGAAAGCTTACCTAAAACATCTAGTGGCAAAATTCAACGTAATTTATTGAAGCAACAAGAAGTGGCTAAATTACAGCAAATGCAATTGCAGGATTAATATCTTTTAAAGTTCCATGCTTTGCACCCGAAAGGGTGCTTTTTTTTATGATCAGCATAAGATCTCGTATTTCTAAGGTCCTTATAACAATTTTAGTCCACTTTGCCTGTGATATATTTTGTCTAAACAATAAATGGATTAAATAGAATGATTCAAATTCACGATATTGTCATTAATAAAAATTAATCTGCTTTAAATTTCAACAAACGTTAAAAATTATGCAAAATTTAAAACCACATACACTTTGTTTAAGCCTTGCATTATTGGGCTGTTCATTTCCAAGCTATGCACAATTGATGTTTAGCCAATACATCGATGGCACAGTAAATAGAAAAGGATTAGAAATTTATAATCCAGATGGCAGCACTGTAAATCTTGCAGATTATCAAATTGAACAATATACCAATGGGGCAACGAGTAAAACAGCAACTTACACCTTAGAGGGAAATTTAGCCAGTAAGGCAAAATTTATTATAGGTCGTACCGAATTACAGGCAGAACTTGGCACTAAAGTGAATCAGGTTGCTGGTTTGTCATTTAATGGCGATGATGCCTTGGTCCTTGTGTATAAAGGCACACCTGTAGACCGTTTTGGACGGATTGGGGACAAACCAGCAAATGGTGGCTGGGGAACAATAATCACCAGCTATCAAAATAGCCTAAGCAGAATAAAAAATAAAAATGATGTCAGCGCTGTAGATCCCAATAGTGCCTTTGATTTGGACAGTGAGTGGAGCAAATGGTCAGATCGTAATGCATTCAGTAGCTATTTAGGTACTGGTACAACGACACCGCCAATCACTGCAATCAGTTGTAGTACTGCTGATACTGCAATTGCAGATTTACAATCTGCGGCACAAAACCAGCAATATGTGGTTCGAGGTGTTATCACAGCGGATTATCGCTATCAAAATGGATTTTCAGGTTTCTATATTCAAACCCCTGACAGTAAAGCGAAAGCAAATTTAAGCAATGCGATCTTTGTCTATCTCCCTGCTGCAAGCACAATTACTGGCGGTAAAGTGGGTGAAGAAGTGATTCTGAAAGGGCGTTTAACCAATTATGAAAATCAATTGCAAATTGATCAACTGAGCAGCAATATTCAGACCTGTAATAATCAAGCCGCAAGTCTGGTAAGTTCTACACCGATTCAACTACCATTTTCAAGTTTAACCGATGCTACAGGCAATGCACCTAAGCGCTATCAAGGTATGTTGGTGAAAATTCCTCAAACCCTAACGGTTAGCGAGAATTATGATTATGGTCGATATGGTCAATTGTCTTTAAGTTTGGGACGCTTATATATCCCAACCAATTTATATCCTGCGAAATCCAATGAAGCGGTTGCTTTAGCAAAACAAAATTTATTGTCTAAGATTATCTTGGATGATGGTTATAACAATCAAAACAGAACACCATGGTTGCCACAAACATTTAATGCGGCAAACACTTTACGTACAGGCTATCAGCTTAAAAATGTTGAAGGGATTTTGGAATACCGTTTTAATGCTTGGCGTATTCAACCAATTCAAAACAAAGCTTTGCCTGAGGTTGTCAAAGACAGCAATCTGCGGAATTCAACCGTCTTGGCAAAAGAGAGTAAACAGGTTCGTGTTGCCGCATTTAACGTCTTAAATTATGACAATTCTCCGCTGATTGGTGTTAAACCAGATCGTGGTGCAAACACCGAGACAGAATTTAATCGTCAACATGCCAAAATAGTCAGTGCGATTAAAACCATTGATGCAGATGTTTATGGCTTAATGGAAATTGCCAACAATGGTTATGGCGAAAAAAGTGCTGTGAATTACTTAACCAAAGCTTTAGGTGCAGATTGGAAATATGTCATCCCACCGAATATGGATAAGTTAGGTACTGACGTGATTGCAGTTGCGATTATTTATAATAGCAAACGTGTAAAAACTGTTGGTAATCCTGTGGTATATGATGATTTGACACAGAAAAACCGAGTCACGATGGCACAAAGCTTCCAAGCGGTAACGGGAGGAAAAACCTTTACTGTTGTACCAAATCACTTAAAGTCTAAAGGTAGTTGTCCTGAGGATAAAACCTCACCAGAAGCAAACCAAGGTGATGGTCAAGGCTGTTGGAATCCGACTCGTGTCACTGCAGTACAAAAATTGATTCAGTGGATTGCAACCAACCCAACCAAAGCTGAAAAGCCAAATTATTTATTGGTCGGGGATATGAACAGTTATGCCAAAGAAGATCCAATCTTGGCATTTGAAAAAGCCAACTACAAAATATTGCTAAATGATGAAAAAGTAGGGCAAGGTAAAGCTGCATATAGCTATGTGTTTGGTGTGGCCAGTGATGCAACCGGGAATGGTGGTGCGGGTAATTTAGATCACGCAATTGCAGATGCAAACTTATACCCAATGGTTAAACGTACTTTTGCATGGCATATCAATGCTGATGAACCAACAGCATTAGACTACAATGAAGAATATAAGACTGAAGAACAAATTGCTTCTTTCTATGCGCCAGATGCTTTCCGTTCTTCTGATCACGATCCAGTTATTGTTGATTTAGATTTAAATGAATCAAGTGCTACTACAGGTGGGCATAAGAGCAGTGGGGGCAGTACGGGACTGTGGTCTTTATTTGGACTGATGTTGCTTACAGCGAGCTCAGTATTAGCGCGTTCTAAAAAGAAATCCTAATACGCTGATATCTTTTTTAAAGAGAGACTAGTGATCTAGTTTCTCTTTTTTTATGCTTTTATAAAACTATAGAACATAAAAAATTGCACCAACTGATTTAAGACTGAATCTCTCCATAGATCAAGCGAATGATATTGGTCGGAATTCTATATCATCCATCCAAATCATTCAGTTTTATCTTTCAGCGGTACAGTGGCACGGATCACGGTAAAACCATGCTGAGAATGGATTTCAAAACTACCTCCAATTCTTTTTACTCGCACTTGCATACTCTGCAAACCCACATGCAAACCAGCTTGAACCTGATCTACTTCAAAGCCAATGCCATTGTCTTGAATCGTTAAAACGAGTTGTTGTCGTTCATCTTCAACCAACGAAACTTCGACATCAGTTGCATGACTATGTTTTACAATATTGGTTAAGGCTTCTTCTGCGACACGAGAAAAGGTTAAACAAATCAATGCAAGAGGTTTATGTTTCCATTTTTCTGCAAAAATCCAAGTCGATTCAATCTCCATTTCTTCGAAAATTTGTATAAAACGATGACGCAATGGCGCAACCCACATCACTGGGCTTTCTGGTATTTTTGCCCCAGCACTGCTTCCTGAGTCAATCACTTGGCGTAAGTCATTTCTTAACAGTTTAAACATAGAGATCACTTGCTGTTTTTCAATATGCTCACTGTGATCCAGTATAATCATCGAGCGAACAATTGAACCACCCAGTCCATCATGTAATTCATGAGACAGGTTTAGACGCTCTTGCAACCGCATATTATCAATTTCGAGTTGGTACTTTTTATCTAAAGATTGCTCTAAGTCAAACGTGACTTTTTCAATAGTTTCTTCAAGTGTCTGATTAAATTTTTCAATACGTCCGACATTCTGTGAAATACGATAAGCCAAGATAAACGAGATTGCTAAGCTAGTAATTGGTGCGGCCAATGGCGTCCAATAGAGCGTCTGATCCAGATGATGGATCATGCTATAAAAATCATGAACAATAATAAGTAAATAGATGAGGAAAATAAACGCAAGCAGGAGAATGTCTATCTTTCTACGTTTAAAAGCAATCCATTGAAAAAACAAGCAATTAAAAATAAATACCATGCCAGAATAGAAAAAGACAGAGGATAAGCTACGTTCTAGATAATTGATCGGTGTCAACAGTAATGCCGCAATCGCGATTGTAGAGGTCAATAAAAGTAAACGTTCTAAATACGGATAATGGCGATTGGCAAAACGCCAAGCAAATAAACAGAGGCAATAGGTATATCCAACTAAAAACACGAGATTTAGACGTGCTGTTACGATACTGTCGGTAAAAGGAATAGGGATGGTCGAAATAATATTATAAGCAAACAATGCCCATAAAAATGAAGTTAAACCAAACCAACCAAAGGCTTTTTCTTGGCGTCGAAATAGCCAAATGGTAAAACCTGTAGTTCCCACCACAAAGGTAATAATAATATTGATAAAAAATAAAGTTCGCCGTTCAAAAACCAACTGATCTTGCTGATTGGCGATATCTTCGGCCTGACCAAATTTAATTTTTCCTAGACCTGAATGTTGTGATGCAACCCCTACAACACGGACTAAAATTTCATTTTGCTGGTTTTGAATAGATGTAGCAGGAAGCACCCAATATCTTGGCATATTCCAACTTCTAGACAATGGCTCTACTAAGGATTTGTCTTTCCATAACAGTTCATTATTGCTATAGACAGTCCCTGCAATATTGATTCGTTCAATCAGTAAGGCGACAGGTTGATTTTCCTGATCACACTGATATTGCCATTTGATTTTATACCAAGCAGTGCCTGTGTAGTTTTTCCAGCGCGTTTCCCAGTCATCTGGCAACGTGACTGTTTCCCATCCCTGTTGGGGAACCTGTTCAAGATTTGCAAGCGCTTGAGCAACTTGTATGCTTTGGATTTGAAAATGGCAGGCTGCATCTGTTGTATTGGACTGACCTGTTAAGGCTGCACCAGCAAAAGCAAAATGCTGGGTCAAACTTAGCATAAGACCGAACAACCCGATTAATTTTAGAATTAGTCGAGTAATCCTAAGTTGCGTGCTGTATCGATGGCTTTGGCTCTGTTGCATACCGCAAGTTTCCGATAAATATGTTTAATATGAGATTCAACGGTATAACGGGATAAATTGAGTTGATCTGCAATTTCCTTATTGCTTAAGCCTTGAGAAACCAGTTCTAAAATTCCCAATTCTCTTTTGGATAATACACTGTCCTGATCAGGGACTTTCTGACAGGGTGCAGTTTTATTTGAATTATTTTTTTCATTAAAGTGTAGTTGTTTTAAAATTTTTTGGGCAATAAATGGATCAATCGGCGCTCCACCGCGTAAGACACTTTTGATCGAAAGAGAAACTTCTAAGTCATCTCTTTCTTTGAGCACATAGCCTGTTGCACCTGCACTTAGTGCATTGAGGATCGCATCTTCAGTGCTCCATGCAGAGATCACTAAAATCATGATGGTTGGATCATAGCTTTTTAAAATTTCAATAAACTCAATTCCATTTCCATCAGGCAAGCCTAAATCAACCAATGCAAAAGAGGCTGAGTGTATACTGAGTTGTTCTTTGGCTTGAGCTAAACTTTGGGCAAAACGTAAATCTGCAATTGAGTATCCTAGATTAATTAATATGTCAGTCAGTCTTTTTTGTATAAGCGGCTCATCTTCTACGATGATGACTGGAACAGGTAAACTTAACTCATTGTTCATGATGTAAAAAACTCGCCCATGTCTATTGGACTTAGTTTTTCAGATATTGATGGCTTAATCTATACCTGATAATAGGTATTTTTAGTATTTAATTCAGTGATTAGGAATGAATATTCAGTTTATTACAATCGAGTTTTAATGCACTTACTGAGTATCAAATGATGCCTAAAGTCAATTTATTGAGACTAAGTTAACTTTTTGAGATAAGGTTATTGAGACAAGTTAAGTAAATATTCAAATTTTAGTAGATAAAAATCACAATTTAACAGCAAAATATCGGTTATATTCGCTGAATAATGGATTATTTTTATAATGGATGTAGCTTACGATGATTAAATTCCTTAGAAATTTGGCAGTGATACAATGTATTGCGATTACCATTTTGGCTATTGCTCTTTACCTGTATTAAACGCTTATCATCACTGCCTTAAGAAAAATAAAGCTGTTTATTTTACCGCACTATATTGATCAACTAAGCTACGACTTGCTTCATTCATCCCTATAATTTCAACCTGAATGTTATTTTGCAGAAACTTGTTTTGTACCTGATTGAGCATACTGACAGAGGTAATATCCCAAATATGGGCATGGGTTAAATCGATAATGACATGATCAACAGATTCATTAAAATCAAAAAACTGAAAGAATTTTTCTGAACTGCTAAAGAAAATTTGCCCAAAAATTTCATATTTACGGGTCGTGCTGTTCAAAAGATGAGATTGGACACGTACTGCATTTTCTAATTTATTGACTAAGAAAAGTGCAGATAAAAGTACACCAATCAACACGCCTAAAGCTAAGTTATGCGTCATCAGTACAATGACCACCACCGCAAGCATCACGCTATTGCTTTGTTTGGGATGTTTTGAAAAGTTTTTGACTGAGTCCCAGTTGAATGTAGTAAAAGCCACCATAATCATAATTGCCACAAGTGCAGCCATTGGAATATAAGACAGCCATTCTTTTAAAAAGACTACTAAACACAGTAAAAAAACACCAGCAACCAAGGTCGATAAGCGAGTTCGTGCACCAGAAGACACATTGATAATCGATTGCCCAATCATGGCACAACCTGCCATACCCCCCATAAACCCACTGACCATATTGGCGATGCCTTGTCCACGACATTCTTTGTGACGATCGCCTTCTGTTTGCGTCACTTCATTAACAATCGTAGTTGTCATCATGGTTTCGAGTAAACCTACGGTGGCCAAGGCGATGGCATAAGGAAAAATAATTTTTAAGGTATCGAGGTTAAGTGGAATGTCTGGAATTAAAAACAGCGGTAAAGTGTCTGGAAATTTTCCTAAATCACTGACTGTACGCATATCTGCACCCAAAAATAAGGTAGCTAAACTCAGTACAATAATGCATACCAAAGGTGAGGGAATGAGTTGACCAATTTTGGGAATATAGGGGAAAAGATAAACCACCCCTAAGCCAAAGGCAACAAATAGATAAGCCGTCAGATCCATACGTTGTAATTCAGGAATCTGTGCCACAAAGATGAGAATAGCCAATGCATTGACAAAACCATAGACGACAGACTGTGAAACAAAGCGCATCAGTTTTGCAACTTTAAAATAGCCAGCAAGAATCTGAAGAATTCCAGTCAAAATTGTGGTGGCAAATAAATACTGTAAACCATGATCTTTGACGAGAGTAACCATCAGCAACGCCATTGCGCCTGTGGCTGCGGAAATCATTGCGGTACGTCCACCGAAGAAAGCAATGCTCACTGCAATACAAAATGATGCATACAGGCCGACTTGTGGATCTACGCCTGCAATTGCAGAAAAAGCGATTGATTCAGGAATAAGTGCCAAGCCTACGACCATTCCAGCAAGTACATCTGTACGAATATTGGAAAACCATTCCGCTTTTTTTAGACTAATCACTATAAACCTTTCATCATTCTTTAAAGATGCGTATGTTAAAACATCTCTTAGTGAAAAAGCAGTTAACTTTGACTTGAAAAAGTCTTCATTTTGTTGAATATTCAAGTTATAGCTGATTTTATAAATTTATGCTTTTTGCAATTTTATGTTTTACGACTTGAAATTGTGATCTGAGCCATTTACAACTTAAACAGTCATATAACAAGGATTAGATATGAAATTATATTATTCACCAGGTGCATGTTCTTTAGCTGCCCATATTTTACTCAACGAAATTAATGTTGATTTTGATTTAGAACGTGTTGATTTAAAAACGCATAAAACAGAAAAGGGCGCAGATTATTACGAAATCAATCCAAAAGGCTATGTACCCGCATTAGAAATCAATCCAGGTTTGCTTTTGACTGAAAATGTTGCAGTACTGCCTTTTATCGCGCAACACGATCCTAAACAGGATTTGATCCCACCATCAGGTTTGGGACGTGCTAAAGTTTTAGAATGGTTGGGTTATTTAAACTCAGAGTTGCATGATGAATATGCCGTCTTTTTTGATCCAGCGATCACTGAAGATGAAAAAGTACGTGGCTATGCAACCATAGATAAGATGTTGAAATATATAGATGACTATCTTGCCGAGTCTGAATACGATTATTTAGTCAATGACCGCTTTGGTCCTGCTGATGCCTACTTGTTTGTACTGACAAATTGGTCGAATTCAATTCATCATGATCTAACCCCATTTACCAATATTGTGGCATTACGCAATAAAGTCGCTGAACGTCAATCTGTACAGATTGCAATGCGTGATGAAGGTTTAATTCCTTAAGTATGCTTGAATCGATATAAAAAAGCACCTACGGGTGCTTTTTTATTGAATTGATTAATGTGAAATGGGCAGAAAGAGGGAAAGATATTTATTGTTGATTTTTAGTCAATAATGTTTTGCTTATTTTTGCGTTTTTTGCGATAAAAATAAGCTCTATAGTTGCGCCATAAATCAAGCGTATTGGTAAAACATAGGTAAACAATGAGTAATATCTTAATCGTAAATGGTGCGAAACAGTTTGCACATTCAAATGGTGAATTAAACGATACCCTGACTGCCTTAGGTGAAGATGTGCTTAGCGATTTGGGACATCGTGTAAAAGTGACACGTACCGATGCAGATTACGATGCTCAAGAAGAAGTAGAGAAATATCTCTGGGCGGATGTTGTGATCTATCAAATGCCAGGTTGGTGGATGGGTGCGCCGTGGACCATGAAAAAATATATTGATGATGTTTTTACCACTGGTCATGGCAGTTTATATGCCAACGATGGTCGTAGCCGTTCTGATGCTGCCAAAAAATATGGCTCAGGTGGTTTGATTCAGGGGAAAAAGTATATGTTGTCGTTAACTTGGAATGCACCCTTACAAGCGTTTGATGATCCTGAGCAATTTTTCCATGGTGTTGGTGTAGATGGTGTGTATTTACCTTTTCATAAAGCCAATCAATTTTTAGGAATGCAAAGTTTAGAAACGTTTATTGTCAATGATGTGATTAAAGCACCACAAATTGCGCAATATGAACAGGCATATCGCCAACATTTACAGCAGCTTTTTGCTTAAGCAAATTGGAATTTTGAATATCTCGTTTAAAAAATTTAAGGAGTCTAAAATGTTGACTATTGTGGCTGAAATCCGTGCATATCCAAATGGATTACACAAAGATAAAATTATCCAAGCATTTAAGAAAATTACCCCGATAGTATTACAAGAGCAAGGCTGTCATGGTTATCAGCTATTGGTCGACGCTGGTGTTGATGTGAGTTATCAAAGCAAGGATTCTGATTTGATCGTGATGCTTGAAAAATGGGAAAGTATTGAGCATCTCAATGCACACTTGCAAACTGTGCATATGCAAGCGTATCAACTTGAAGTAAAAGAGCATGTTGCTGATGTTAAAATCCGTATTTTAGAACAAGGATTTTAAAGTTAATTCACCATTAAGAGGTTCATTCTCGCTTTGGGAGAAGGCTAGGGTGAGGGATTCTTTTATGTTGAATTATTGTTTTTAAAAAATAATTTATAAAAGACATCCATTATTGAACATAACGCTCAAAGTTGATTTGCTCAAGTTTGGGCAAAGGTACTTTCTTTAATTTTGACCAGGATATTTTTGGTGTATTTTTGCGATCAAGTTCTTGCGTACTGGTGACATTTTTGATTTTCCCTGTTAAAAAATTAGTACTTTCAGTTCGACTGTCACCTGATGGTATATCGAAATAATGTAAATCATAGCCGATCAGATCGAATGATGGGTTTTGATAGCGGAAAGTATAAATATTATTAAAGACCTCCCATGAATCACAACGAAACGAGTAATTTAATGTGATCTTAAGTTGTCCATTCTGGATGATTGGTGAATTGTCCACAATCAATGGATCGATAAGGCAAGGGCGTTCATTGTTGCTTTCTCTAGGGAGTGAAGAATTACTTGCGATAAGGCGGTAAGTTTGAGCGTCTTTAAATAGAACTAATAATTTTCGCTCATTTTGGTTAAGTAGAAGATTTGCTGGCTTTTTATGATTGAATTTATTTTTAACAATATTTATGGGATCCGTATTTTCAATAATCAGCACCATATCGGCTTGTTGATCACCATTTAAGTCACCTTGAACTTTGCTAAGTATTTTCCAATCTTTAGGAATGAAAGCTTGAACATCAGCTTCAGTATTGGTTTCTGCCCACACTAAACTTGAGCAGACTGTTAATGTAAAAAATAGAAGTAATAGATTGTTATTTTTCATGGTTTTCTTCCAATTCACTGAATCGTAAATTTGTTTTTAAATTTATGCCTATTTTTAGGCATCTCTCCAAGCTATCATTTTTGATTACCTTGTCTTAGCTAATTTTTTATGGCAAATATCGAGTCCTCTTCGACACCTTTATTCTCAGAAGAATATGGCATATTTATGAATCGTTGGTAGATACGAAACGTGTTTTATTCAAACTCGCCGTAGTCTTTAAAATTGATCTGCTCAAGTTTAAGTGAATAACTGTTCTTTAATTTGGACCAAGAAACTTGCTTAGCTTGATCCTGATTTTCAAACGCACTACCACCTGTAGTATTTTTAATTTTACCTGTTAGAAAATTGATACTTTTCGCACTGGTTTCACCAGATGCACGATGGAAGTAATCTGTATCGTAACCAATCAGCTTAAAAGACTGGTTTTGATAACGGAAAGTAAAAGCGTTGTTATAGACAGACCATGAACCGCAACTGAGCCAATAATGTAAATTAATTTTAACTAATCCATTTTTGATGGTGAGTGGGTCTCCTTCGCCTAGAGGATCGGTAAGGCAAGGGGATTCTTGATCACCTTCAGTGGGAAGCTTGGAATTACTTGCAACAAGATGATAGCCCTGAGGGGCTTTAAATAAAATTAATAACTTTCGATTGTTTAAATTCAGCTGAGGATTACCTAAGCTTTCATTTGTCACAATATTTTTTGGATCCGTATTTTCAATAATCAAAACAAGATCTGTTTGCTTATCACCATTTAAATCACCTTGTACTTTACTCAGCACTTTCCAGTTTTTAGGGATAAATGATTGATAGTCAGCTTTGGTGTTGGTGTCTGCCCAAACCAAAGCTGAGCATGTTGTTAATGCACAAAATAAAAGTAATTCAGTTTTGTTTTTCATTATTTTTCTCCAATAAATTGAACGCTAAAGTTATGAATAAATTGTTCGTTATCCCAAGGAATATTCTCCAAGGTATAGCTTGTCGAGGTT
This sequence comes from Acinetobacter sp. RIT698, assembly GCF_009668065.1. NCBI lineage: Bacteria > Pseudomonadati > Pseudomonadota > Gammaproteobacteria > Moraxellales > Moraxellaceae > Acinetobacter > Acinetobacter sp. RIT698. The sequence continues at coordinate 55,112 of NZ_WJYH01000003.1, read as the reverse complement.
CTCAGTGTTTTCCAAACAATTTTGGCTGGCGTTTCAACTTCTGCAAAGATATTTGGAGTAGTGGTCACTTTGGCTTTGTTGCTTAGAAAGTTAAGGCTGGTTTCTTTTTGTTTGCCACTAATTTTATCTAAATCATAAGCATCAAATCCAATCAGGTGGAATTGATTGTTTTTTAGTTTAAACCCATAGGTATACATCAAGCCATACGTATTGCTACAGGATGACATGGTATTGAATAACACATCTAAGCGTTGATTTTCGATCGTCAATGTGGAGTCATCTAGAGCATCTTCGATACAGAGTTCTTCTGAACGATAGGTCCAGTTAGGAATTTGTCGAATTAGCTTGAGTTGTAATTGCTGACCTTTATGAAAAAGTACTAAAAGCTTTCGATTGTGTTGGTTTTTATTTTTAGGTTGGATGATGAGGGCAATATCCTTTTGACCATCTTGATTCAAATCACCTTCAGCTTGAGCAAGAATTTCCCAATTGTTTGGGACAAATTTTTGTAATGAGGTAGTGGCTGGTTGTGCTAAACACATGGATGAACATGTTGCCAATAAAAGGGTGGAAAATATTGTTTTAATCATCATATATCCTGATCAAGTTTTTATCACTTTAACCTATAACGAGATTTTGAAGAATCTTTTAAGCAAGTTAAAACTTTTAAAATGAATCATTTAATAATTGGTGACAACAATTAAATCTTATTGTAAATTGTGAATTAATTATTCTTAATCTATTATATTGATAATTAAATCACATATAAGAATACTTGGTTCATGAAAACCGAACTGATATGAATTAAAGCAAAGTTATGGACTAAATGCTCAAAATAGAGTGTCACGATAAAAAAGGAGAACAGATGAACATAAAGATTTATTTGATCATAGGTGTGGTTGCTGGTGTATTTATCATTTATATGCTTTTCTTGCACACCATGATGAAAAAAAGAAAACAGAAACAATTGGATGGCTTTAATCATCATAATTCAGGGACGCCTTTGACTAGGCAACAAGAGAGATTACTAACCTTTGGTGCAATTCTTTTTTATCACAGAGGTGAAAAAATTTTAGGTATTTATCCGGAAGATGATTTAAATCAATATATTTATGGATTGAAACAGCAATGGGAGATATCCAATGCTAAGGAAGCAAAAGAAGTATTGGGTGATTTACTCGAATTACAGCGGAGTAGTGAATTTGAACCCTTTGTGCAGCTTCCTTCTTCAGACTTAGCGAAAATTCAAAAAAGTATAGCAAAAGGCCTAGGGATTGATATTTCTCTTGTGGAGCAAACCAAATCAGCTTATGCCTGGGATGTCGGACGCACAGTTTCTTTAGCTAAATGGTGTTATTGGTGTGGTTATTTATCTGAAAGTGAGACTTGGAGTATTATGGAACAAGCCGCAAAACAAGCCACGCAACATGGAAAAAGCTGGACAGACTATACTGTATCTTTTTTACTTGGAAGAGCAATTAATGGATTTGATTTAGATGATATTATCATTGAAGCTAAACAAATATTGCACAGTCAGAATCCTGCACTACGTAAAATACAAGATGTGGATGTTTATCAGCGTTATCAATTTCAGTAAATTTGTATAGTTGTTCAGGAATAATCGACATCATTTTGAGTTAAAAACAGGTTGTTTAAAACAGCCTGTTATTGCCATTGTAATTCTTCTAATTGCAGTTACTAAGTATCGTGATGGTGTTGTTAGCATTGAATAGCTCGGTAAGTAAAAATGAATAAAAAATAGAATTTTATCTATTATTACCTGTTGCAATAGATGTAATCGTTCCTTGTTTGGAAAATAGCAGGGTTATTTTGTGCTCATTAAGAAACAAACCATTCAGATCAACTTGTTCAAATACACAGTTTTTGAATCTCACATCAGATAGATCAGATGTGTCAAATTTTACGTTTAAGAAAGAGCAAGAATCAAATAATGATTCATTAAAACCTCCTTTTATAAAATGTAAATTCAAAAAGGTACAGTCCCTAAAAGTACGCTTTAGAAACTCTACTTTCTTCATTAAAGTCGAATCAAAAATGCAATTGCTTATTGTGTTTTCGATCCAAAGGCATTTATATAGATTTTGATTAGAAGAAATTGATAAATCAAGAAATTTTGAAAAGGCGATAACTTTTCCAGTAAGATCAATATATTTAAATAACATTGTTATTAAATTAATAGATTAAATTTAAAAATTAAACCCTTAGCTTATAAATATGCTAAGGGTTTTTTTATTGTATAAACAATTACATTTTCACGAGGCAAATTTTATCGTCTTCATTTATCGCATTGAAAACTTAGCTTAAAGTAGGTGCATTTGAAATGGCTTATTTAAAGAAATAACCTGTTTCTGGTGAACTCGCATTTGCCATTCGTTTACGTGGCATACGACCCGCCAAATACGCTTCACGTCCAGCTTCAACCGCTTTTTTCATTGCTGATGCCATTAAAATTGGATGATGTGCAGCGGCAATCGCAGTATTCATCAATACGCCATCGCAACCTAATTCCATTGCAATTGCGGCATCGCTTGCAGTACCCACACCAGCATCAACCAAAACTGGCACTTTGGCATTTTCTTTAATAATTGAAATAGTATGCGGATTTAAAATGCCTAGGCCAGAACCAATTAAGCTACCTAAAGGCATGATCGCAACACAACCCATGCTTTCAAGTTCTTGAGCCACAATAGGGTCATCCGATGTGTACACCATTACTTCAAAACCATCTTCAATCAATGTGCGAGCAGCATCAAGTGTCGCCGTTACATTTGGATAAAGGGTTTTCTCATCACCTAATACTTCCAATTTGACCAGATTATGCCCATCTAAAAGTTCACGTGCAAGCATACAGGTACGTACTGCACTATTGGCGTCAAAACAACCCGCTGTGTTCGGTAAGATGGTGTATTTTTCAGGTGGAAGGATTGACAGTAAGTTGGGTTGATCTGGATTTTGCCCAATATTTACTCGGCGAATCGCCACTGTTACAATTTCAGCACCACTGGCTTGAATTGCTAAATCAGTTTCTTGCATGTCTTTGTATTTACCCGTACCCACGAGAAGACGTGATTGAAAAGTACGAGAACCGATAATAAGAGGGGAGTTTTCAGTAGGAAAATCTAGCATGGGAGAGCTCCAAATTAGCCGCCACCGACAGCGTGAATGATTTCAATACGGTCTTTTTCAGCAATAGGGGTAAGTTCAAGTTTACTTTTGGAAATGATCATTTCATTCATTTCTACGGCAAAGCGTTTACCTTCGAGTGAAAGTTCCTGAACCAGTTGTAAAAGATTTTGGCAAGCGGTCTCTTGAGGCTCACCATTTAAGAAAATTTGCATATACATTCCATTCGATTGCGCAAATTGTGATGTCTAAAATCAAAATAATTTTATTTAGCGTATTTCAATGCATTCCATGCAAGGACCAGCCAACCTGCAATCATCAGTGCTCCACCAATGGGTGTAATTGCACCTAAACCTCGTGGTAAACCCAGTGCCATGACATAAAGCGAACCGCAGAAAAATAAAATACCAATTTGGATGAGTAAGAAGCTGGCTTTGATTGGAAGTTGTGGGATGACTTTACTGAGAATAGCCAGTGCCAATAGGCCCAGTGCATGGTAGAAAAAATAATCAGTTGCTGTTTGCCACCATGCCAACTGAGCTTCAGTTGCGTGAGCTTTTAAACCATGTGCGCCAAATGCACCTAAGATTACTGCAAGCGCTAAATTCAGTGCTGAAATTGCAATCCACATAAGCCAGTCATCTGCATAAATTTGCGCATAACATTAACACAATTTCGAAGCGGGATTAAAGGCAAAATCTATTAAGAATAAAGATTTGACAAAAATATCAGGCAAAATAAAAGGGCATGTCGCCCTTTTATTGAAAATATAAATTATTGGTCTGGTATGCAGACAGTTTTGAAGATTTAGTTGGATGACATAGCAACTTTGATTTTGTCCATGGCATTTTTTTCTAACTGACGAATACGCTCAGCAGAGACATTGTACTCTGCAGCCAGTTCATGCAAGGTCGATTTATCATCATCTAACCAACGGCGCTGTAAGATGTTGCGTGAGCGATCATCTAACTGTTCCATAGCATTATGCAAAGCTGAAGTACTTTGTTCTTCGTAATCTTCTTCTTCGACTAAACGAGCAGGATCATAGCGGTTATCTTCGAGATAAAGCGCTGGAGCAACATGAGTTGAACCTTCGTCATCGTCATCACCTTGAGCTTCAAAAGCAGCATCATAAGCGGTTAAACGACCTTCCATTTCCAAGACTTGTTCTGCTGTTACATTTAAGTCATTGGCAATTGATTGTGCTTCTTCAAGTGTAAGTTTTTTACTTGATTTTTTTAGGCTACGTAAATTAAAAAACAATTTACGTTGCGCTTTAGTGGTCGCAATTTTGACAATACGCCAATTGCGAATCACATATTCATGAATTTCAGCCTTAATCCAGTGCACAGCAAAAGACACCAAACGCACGCCCATATTTGGGTCAAAGCGTTTAACTGCTTTCATTAAACCGAGATTACCTTCTTGAATTAAATCACCTTGTGGCAAACCATAGCCCGCATAACTGCGCGCAATATGAACCACAAAACGTAAGTGAGACATCACTAACATTTTCGCAGCATCTAAATCTTGATCGTAAAAATAGCGATCAGCTAACTCTTTTTCTTGTTCAGCTGTCAAGATTGGAATCTGATTTACGGTGCTGATATAAGCACCTAAGTTAACACCTGGTGCAGATAAGGACAGGGGCATCAACTGATTGCTGCTGTCACTCATGGGTTCTCCTTATAGGAATTTCGTTGTATAGCTAATGCATTCATCTTAATTCGAATATTGTACATAAGTAAGGAAATTTGGGTATCGAAATGTAAAAATATATGCAAATTTGCAAAAAATAATTTGAATTGAAAATAATTAAGATTCAATTAAGTAATGAAATTCATGCTCTGATCGTTTAGTCAATTGGCAAGAAATCTTGTTGATCTCGCAATAACGAGTAATATCAATTTCACTGTGCGGATCAGAGGACATTAAAAGAAATATTTGATGAGGCAATGCTCTTTTTAATTCACGCTTTAACATTAATAGAGGCATTGGACAGGGTTTACCCATACAATTTATTTCAATTGCTGTCTGACCTAAAGGTTCATTCATTTTTTGGCAAGGTAACAACAGGGTTATGGAACGCATATTTTACCAAGTTTATTGAAACACCCCAACAAAAATTGGAAGATTCTTCAACAAATAAAAAATAATCGTGAAGCTGTTTAAAAAACACGCTTGATATCGAAAATAATTATCAAAAAAAATTCTATTAATTGTCATAAACCCATGTTAAGCTCGTTGCGTATTTAGGATTTATCAGAAACAATTCTTGTTTTGAAACCCTATTACAAGATGGATGTAACCGGGATTTTGTTAATAGTTTTACAGAATGATTACAAGCTTTGAAATTAGAAAATATTTTAAAACTTTGTTTGCTCTGCTGTTTGCAACACCGGGTGGTCCCTTTTTCTTAATAACTGAGGATTAACTTATGACAGCTCGTGAACAAGGCGTAGTTAAATGGTTCAACGACACTAAAGGCTTCGGCTTTATCCAACGCGCAGGCGGTGATGACGTATTCGTTCATTTCCGTGCTATTCAAGGTGACGGTCATCGTTCACTTCGTGACGGTCAACGCGTTGAATTCAGTGTTGTGCAAGGTCAAAAAGGTTTTCAAGCTGAAGAAGTTCAGCCTTTAGACTAATCTTAAATTTTTAAAATTTAAGTGGCGCTCCAATTTCTTATAAATTGGGGCGTTTTTTGTTTATAATGGGCGCAATTAAAAGTGTCTACAGTTAGAGCTCGTATTTATGTCATCAGGTTTCGAAACCCTTAATTTACATCCGCAACTTAAACAAGCGATTGATGCTTTAGGGTTTAAAGAAATGACCCCAATTCAGCAAAAAGTATTGAAATATACTTTAGCAGGTCATGATGCAATTGGTCGTGCTCAAACCGGCACAGGTAAAACAGCGGCATTTTTAGTCAGTATTATTAATGATTTGCTCACAAACCCAATTAAAGAACAACGTTTCCGTGGTGAACCACGTGCATTGATTCTTGCGCCAACACGTGAACTTGCAATTCAAATTGAAAATGATGCAAAAGATTTGGTCAAATATACCAATTTAAATGTCGTGACTTTGGTTGGCGGCGTAGATTTTGATAAGCAAAGAAAACAACTGGATCAAGGTTTTGTTGATATTTTAGTGGCAACCCCTGGTCGTTTAATTGATTTCACAGAACAAAAAGAAGTTTGGTTAGATCAAATTGAATTTTTAGTGATTGATGAAGCTGACCGTTTATTAGACATGGGCTTTATCCCATCAGTTAAACGGATTGTGCGTTTTTCGCCACGTAAAGAGCAACGTCAAACCTTAATGTTCTCGGCAACATTTAGCTATGATGTTCTCAATCTTGCCCAACAATGGTTATGTGAGCCAGTTACAGTAGAAATCGAGCCTGAAAAGAAAACCAATGCTGATGTTGAACAGCGTGTATATGTGGTCGAAAAGAAAGATAAATATCGCTTATTGCGCGAAATTTTGGCAGATGAACCCATTGAAAAAGTGATGATCTTTGCCAATCGCCGTGATCAAGTGCGTAAACTTTATGATCATTTAAAAGCAGATGGTTATAAAGTGGTGATGCTATCAGGTGAAATAGCGCAAGATAAACGTTTGAAAATGTTGGATCAATTTAAAAATGGTCAACATAATATTATGATTGCAACAGATGTTGCAGGTCGTGGTATTCATGTTGATGGCGTATCTCATGTGGTGAATTTCACTTTACCTGAACAGTCAGATGATTATGTACATCGTATTGGTCGTACAGGTCGTGCAGGTACACAGGGTGTAAGTATTAGTTTCTTGTCTGAAGATGATGCATTTAACTTACCGACTATTGAGAAAGCGATTGGGCAAAAATTGCCTTTAACGCGATTAGATGGTTATTGCTAAGTTTTTTGTTTCTTTATCAAATTGTGTTTAAAAAACCCACTTATTTAAAGTGGGTTTTTTAATGACTATTTTTAGTTTAGAAGGCTAAACGGATTAACTTGCTTTACAGCTAAAGGTCAGTGTAGTTTGATAGTCCGTATCTTTTTCAATACCGTAGTTTTTGCCCATTACTGAACCTAATACACCGGCTGCTGCAGTGATCATTTTTCCAGTCTGTTCATCGACCACACCTTTTAAACTGCCATGATATTCAGTTTTTTCATCTACTAACACTGGTGCACCTTTTTTTCCGCAAGCCTTGTTTGCTGCAGTAATGGCATTATTTTTTGCGGTAATTTGGTCTTTACCTAAGCCAGTGACTTCATACTGGTTATCTGCTTTTTGAATCGCTAAAGTTTGTGTTGGATTTGATGCACACGCAGTGAAGAGTAACGCTGAACTAGCAAGTAAAGTGATCGTTGTTAATTTATTCATATTGATTCTCAAATTCCTGTACTAAAAATTAAAAAGATACTGCTTTTAAATTAGTTATAATTTGAGCATAGAATGTGGGCTAAATATTGAGAAACATGTATAAATTTTGCAGTTTTTTTTAAGTTTATTGATGATTTGGCTTTATTTTCGAAGCCAAAGGGTATCGAAGGCATTTTTTGTGAGCAATCATGCTCATTGATAACCTAACAATAAGTTTTATGTAATATTGACAGATGCCAAGTAAATTTTGTCGGAGATAGCTTAATGATTTTAGATTATGCTAATCTTGAAACAAGTGAAATTAACCAGATAATAGATAGGTCAATGTCAGATTTAAACTTCAAAGCAGTACATGACAATATTCATCAACGTCAATCGATTGGCCATTTGGTTGAACCTGCACCTTCACACGCACAACTGAATATTGCATTTAAAGCCGCTTTAACAGCACCCGATCATCATCGTTTAAAACCCACACAATTTATTGTCGTGGATGTTGAGCAACGTGAAGCATTTGGTGCATTACTGGCACAATCTATTGCTGACTTAGGTGAATTAGATCCAGCCCAAGTTGAACGGGTAAAACTTCATCCTTTTAGAGCGCCTATTTTGGTGCTTGCCGTGACTAAATTTCAGGATCACCCTAAAGTGCCTTTTTTTGAACAAACGCTGAGTTCAGGGGCTGCAATTGAAAACTTTTTATTGTCGATGCAGGCACAAGGTTTCGCAACCATGTGGAGGAGTGGGGCGGTTGTTGAATCTAAATTATTAAAATCAGCACTGGGTTTAGCTGAACGAGATTTAATTTCAGGCATTATTTATGTTGGCACAGCGGCAAAAGCAATTGCCCCACGTGCAGAGATTGAAACAACACAATATGTTCATTTTTGGCAAGCTTGAATCAAAAAGTTATTGATATTTTCAGGTTGAAAAGTCATTGGGTTATTAGGATAAGCATTTTAGGATAACAATAAATGTCGGATTTACAATTTAAAGATTTAGTTGAACCTATTGTATTGGGTCAGAAAACAGCGTTGCGTGTGACTGTACTGGGTGGTGGTAGTTTCGGTACAGCAATGGCAAATACAGCAGTACGTAATGGTTGTGACACCATGATTTGGATTCGCGATGAAAGTATCGCAGCTGAAATTAATGCGACTCATGTTAATAAACGCTATTTACCTGATTTTCAATTGGAGACGGGTTTACGTGCTGAGTCAAATTTAGAAGATGCAGTGCGTGATCGCGATATTATTTTGGTGGCAATTCCAAGCCATTCTTTTCGTGATGTTTTACGTCAAATTAAACCGTTTATTAGTGCACAAGCTGTTGTTTCATTAACCAAAGGCATCGAAGCAAAAACCTTTAGCTTTATGAGTGACATTATTCGTGAAGAGCTTCCTGAAGTTCCTTATGGTGTTCTTTCAGGGCCTAACTTAGCCAAAGAAATTGTTGCAGGACAACCAGCAGGTACAGTGATTGCCAGTGATAGTGAATTAGTACGTTATGCCGTTCAACAAGCACTACATAGTGCATTGTTTCGAGTGTTTGGCAGTGACGATGTACATGGTGTTGAGCTGGGTGGAGCACTTAAAAATATTTATGCTGTTGCAATGGGAATGGCTGCTGCTTATAAAGTAGGTGAAAATACCAAGAGTATGATTTTAACCCGTGCTTTGGCTGAAATGAGTCGCTTTGCAGTTAAGTTGGGGGCAAATCCTTTAACATTCTTAGGTTTGTCTGGTGTGGGTGATCTTTTCGCAACCTGTAACAGCCCGTTGAGCCGAAATTATCAAGTTGGTTTTGCCTTAGGTTCTGGAAAGACACTGGAACAAGCAACCTCTGAATTGGGGCAAACTGCTGAAGGGATCAACACTATTGTACAAGTCAATGCACGTGCAAAGGAGTTGGATGTCTATATGCCAATTACCACTGCATTGTATGAAGTTATTTTTGAAGGTGCGCCGCCACTGAATATTGCCGTTTCTTTGATGAAGAATGGGCATCGTAGTGATGTAGAGTTTGTGCTTCCGCATAACGAAGTTTAATCGTGTGTTGTTGGGACAATATTCAAAACTTTAGAGATGGATTTGTAACAAAGCCTCGTTATAATCAGTGCAGTATTAAAAAGGAAATCTTATGCAACTGACTTTGGTGCGTCATGGTGAAGCAGCTCCACCCGTCAATGGGGTGGACAGTAAACGGCCTTTAACACAACGTGGGCATTTACAAGCACAACAAACGGCTAATTTTTTAAAAGAAATCGTGCAGCCGGATGTATTTGTTGTCAGCACTTTATTAAGAGCACAAGAAACATTGGCGCACATACAAACGTACTTCCCGAATATATCTGTATTGGTCTGTGACAAAATAAAGCCAGATGATGATGCAAAATTAGCAATCGAATGGTTGTCACAATTGCCATTTGAACGTATTGTGGTGGTATGTCATATGAATGTTGTGGCACACATTGCAGAACAACTGACACATGAGCATTTTAATCCTTTTGCCTTGGCAGAGGCTCGTATTTATGAGCAAACTGTGATTGCAAATGGTCTATCTACACAAGATAAAGCCTTTATTCCAACTGTATAAAAGCATTGTTAAAAGAACTTAACGGCAGAAAACGATAAATGTTGTACTTATGGATGCCTGAAGCCAATGGGGTTTGGCAGTGGTCTCGAGGAAGTGATTGGACTAAATCTTCGAGCCTAGAACAATTAATACAAGATATTAAACTTTACCAAGGTGAAGAAGCTGTGGTCTTCTTCCCAAGTCGTGAAGTGCAAATTCTTCAACAGAAATTTAGTAAAACTCAATATAAACAATTGGGTGTAGATGGTGTCAAATATTTATTAGAAGAATATGTGATTTTGCCGATTGATCAGATGAAAGTGTTTTCACACTTTCAACAACCCGATCAGGTTTCAATATTGGGGATTCATCAATATGCTGTCACCACAATGCAGCATTCCTTGTCATTGATTCCGTTAAAAATCGTCTCTTTATTACCTGACTTTTTGATGCTGCCTGTACCAGAAGTCGGACAGACGATTTTGGCCAATGTCAACGGACAGTTATTGGTTCGAGAAGGCGAGTTCCTTGGTAATTCGATTGATGATCTGAATGTATATTTGGATTTCGCTGATCGAGAGAAAAGCTATTTATATAGCGGATTGACAGATGAGCAAGCGGTCAGCTTATTTGCCATTGCTACAGCGGATCAGCGTGAGCCTTTTGATTATCAATTTAGTGAAATAAAAAAACCGAAACTACATCCTTATAATGTATTGCCAAAAGCCAAGCAAGCCAATCAAGGTGTTTCCCGTTATTGGCAAGCCTGTGCAGTTTTGGTGGTTGTTTTGATCATTGCGCAATTGAGTTACGATGCTTTGCGTTGGATTAAGCTGAAGAAAGTTGCGGATCAAACTGCTTTGATTGCAGTGGATCAGTACAAAAAATGGTTTCCAAATGAGCAACGGATTACAGAAGAGTCTGTAGAACGTCAGTTTAAAAATAAATTGGCTTTAAGTCAGAGTGCAAATACCCAAGCTTTACAATTACTCAGTCGTGTTGGGCCAATTTTAATGCAGCATCAGATTATTGCCAGTCGTGTAAATTATGATACAGCAGTGTTAAATATGGATCTGGTGGCGAAAAATGCTGAAGGCTTACAAACCTTGGTGACGCAACTGAATCAACAAGGCTTTAAAGCAGAATTAGGCAATGTTCAGACGCAAGGTGCATCTGTCGTTGGTTTGGTGAAGATACAATAATGAAAACAATGGAAAATGTGCAAAATCGACTGGATGTATGGTCTGAGAAAATCGCAGAGAATTTAGAAAAAATATCTCCACGTGAACGTGTCATGGTTATTTTCACCACGATTTTTGTCATTGTGGCAATTGTGGGTACGGCGTTGTGGTACACCCATAAAGCTGCCGAAAAACAGCAAGCACGTTTAAATCAGATGAAAGATCTTGTGGTGTGGATGCAGAGTAATGTAGTGACCATGAAGCCCGCAGATGATTTGGCCTTAACCACTGCAGATAAAATTCAGCGTGTGGCACAACAACAAGGACTTTCGGTTGCCTCGCAGCAAGTGGGTGAGCAATTTCAGATTATTGCACAACATCAAAACTATGCGGTTTTAGCTAACTTTTTAACCCAAATTGCCCAAATGGGTGTGAGTTTGGAAAAGATGGAGTTAGCCAAAGAAGGTGGGCAGATTAAATTAACAGCGACGGTACAGTAGTAGTGAAAATAAACACAGTTCAAGCATAGCCTTTTCAACATACTGTGCCTATAATATGGCAACTTAAAAAGCAGTAGACTTTTGTAGCTATGATGTATTCACTTGCTCGCCCTTTGTTGTTTTCTTTAGCACCAGAGCGTGCACATGAACTCACATTATCCATGCTTAAATCTGCCCATAAAATGGGGGCGATTCGTCAAACTGTAGCTGCCAAACCAGTCACTTGCATGGGAATTGAGTTTCCAAATCCAGTTGGTTTAGCAGCGGGACTGGATAAAAATGGCGCTTATATCGATGCCTTAGCGGGTTTAGGATTTGGTTTTATTGAAATTGGAACCATTACGCCTAAGCCACAAGAGGGCAATCCCAAGCCACGCCTTTTCCGTATTCCTCAAGCCAAAGCAATTATTAACCGTATGGGGTTTAATAATGATGGTGTGGATCAATTGGTTGAGAATGTTAAAGCCGCAAAATTTAAAGGCATTCTTGGTATCAATATTGGTAAAAATGCCACCACACCAGTTGAAGATGCAGTTTCTGATTATTTAGTTTGTCTTGAAAAAGTTTATAACTACGCATCTTATATTACTGTTAATATCTCATCTCCAAACACCAAGAATTTACGTTCTTTACAAAGTGGCCATGCGCTCACTGAACTTTTGGAAACACTCAAAAAACGTCAGTTAGAGTTGGCAGAAGAATTGCAGCACTATGTTCCTTTAGTGTTGAAAGTTGCACCAGATCTAGAAGCTTCAGATATCGAATTTATTGCATCACAATTGTTGCAGTTTAAAATTGATGGATTGATTGTGACCAATACAACATTATCCCGTGAGGGTGTTGAAGGTTTGCCATTTGGTGATGAAGCGGGTGGTTTGTCAGGTGCGCCCGTATTTGAAAAGAGCACGGCATGTTTGGCGGCTTTTTCAAAAATTTTACAAGGTAAAATTCCTTTAATAGGTGTTGGTGGCATTTTATCTGGTGAACAAGCTGTTGCAAAACAACAAGCCGGTGCAAGCTTAGTCCAAATTTATAGTGGTATGATCTATACAGGTCCTACACTCATTAAAGACTGTGTTGACGCTATGATTTAAAATATGAATACCTTAGACATTATTATTCTGATTCTATTGCTCATTGGAGGGCTAAACGGTTTGCGACAAGGATTCGTGAAAGCCTTTGCGAACTTGATAGGATGGATTTTTGCACTGATTGTCGGTGCTAAATATGCCAATATCATCGCACCTTCAATGTCTGCACTCAGTCAGGATCCTGTGGTGCAGAAAATTGCTGCATTTGCTTTTATTGTCTTGGTCATTATTGTTTTAACATGGATTGTCACCGCCTTACTCAATCAGATTTTAAAAACTTTAAAACTCGGGCCGTTAAATCGTTTAGCTGGAAGTGCTTTAGGGACCTTGAAAGGTTTGTTCATCGTCCTCATTACTATGCAAGGTTTGGGACCGTGGGTTGAAAGTTCTCCAACGTGGAAACAATCCAAATTCATTCAGACGCTGTTACCATTTGCACCTTTGGCATCTGAAATCTCTAAAGATGCTGCAAATGAAGCATTACATCATATACATTCAGAAGATCGTTCCGATGATACTTCTGTAACTAAGGCTGATCGATCATCGGATACTCAAAGCGATGAAAAATCAGCACATTCGACAAAGAATCCGTTTTATTAGTCCTAGCTGGTCTGCGAGGTAGTTATGTGTGGAGTCGTTGGTATAGCAGGTAAAGCACCTGTAAACCAAATGTTATTTGATGCGTTGACGATGTTACAACATCGTGGGCAAGATGCGGCTGGGATTGTGACTTGTCATAATGGACGTCTTTTTCTAAGAAAAGATAATGGTATGGTACGTGATGTATTTCATACTCGCCACATGCGCGCATTACTCGGTAACTATGGTATTGGTCACGTGCGTTATCCAACTGCTGGTTCTTCAAGTAGTGCAGAAGCGCAGCCTTTCTATGTAAACTCACCTTATGGGATTACATTGGCGCATAATGGTAACTTAACCAATGCGGCTGATATTCACGATGACTTATTCAAAACTGACTTACGTCATATGAATACGGACTCAGACTCAGAAGTATTGCTAAACGTTTTTGCTCATGAATTGCAAAAATGTGCATCATTAACGCCAATGCCTGAAGATATTTTTCATACAGTTAAACGTGTACATGAGCGTTGTAAAGGTGCTTATGGTGTCGTTGCAATGATCACAGGGCATGGTATCGTAGGTTTTCGTGATCCGAATGGTATTCGTCCACTGATCTATGGTTCACGTTTAACTGAAAATGGTGAAACAGAATATATTATCGCTTCTGAATCTGTTGCGATTACCGCGTTAGGTTTTAAAGTAGAACGTGATATTGAGCCTGGTGAAGCGATCTTTATCAATTCAAAAGGTGAGTTCTTTTCACAACAGTGTGCGGCAAATTCGCGTTACCGCCCATGTATTTTTGAATATGTGTACTTTGCGCGTCCTGATGCAACCATCGATGGTATTTCGGTATATAAAGCACGCTTGAAAATGGGTGAAACCCTTGCGAAGAAAATTCTTCGTGAATGGGGTGATATGCATGACATCGATGTGGTAATTCCAATTCCAGATACGAGCCGTACTTCTGCTTTAGAATTGGCAAATATGTTGGGTGTGAAATTCCGTGAAGGTTTTATGAAAAACCGTTATATCGGTCGTACCTTTATTATGCCGGGTCAGCAACAACGTACCAAATCTGTTCGTCAAAAACTCAACCCTGTAGAGCTTGAGTTTAAAGGTAAGAACGTTTTGTTGGTTGATGATTCGATTGTACGTGGTACCACTTGTAATGAAATCATTCAAATGGCACGTGATGCGGGTGCGAAAAAAGTCTATTTTGCTTCTGCTGCACCAATGGTGAAATATCCAAATGTGTACGGTATTGATATGCCAGCAAAAGCAGAGTTGATTGCTTCACATCGTAGTGTTGAGGAAATTCAGGACATTATTGGTGCTGATCGTTTAATCTTCCAAGACTTGGATGATTTAAAAGCGGCAGTAAGAACCAGTAAAGTACCTGTCATTCAAGATTTTGATTGTTCAGTATTCGACGGTGTTTATGTTACAGGCGATATTGATGAGCAATATTTAACTGATCTTGAGCAAAGTCGTAGTGATACTGCGAAAAAAGAAAAAGATGGTTATATTGATGTCAATATCGATGCAGCATCTGTGGATTTAAGCGGTATCAAAGAAGAAATGTAAGCAACTTTGATTTACATTGAGAAAAAGCGGGAAGTTCCCGCTTTTTTCATTTATAGTATTTTGCAATGTAATGAGGAATTTTACATTGAAAGATGTCAGCCATTATTTGATAAAAAACAAGAATATGTTGTGGTCTGCAAGTATTTGCTTACTTGCGGTCATTTTGACCATTTTTATTCTAAATACTGTTTTAGGATTGCTGGTTCACTATGTGGATCCAGATCAAGAGATCTGGTGGAATATCCTCAGTCCTTACTGTGTTGGTTTGATCATTGTCATCATTGGTTGGTCAATTGCATATGAATTTTATGTGTT
Source organism: Acinetobacter sp. RIT698 (assembly GCF_009668065.1). NCBI lineage: Bacteria > Pseudomonadati > Pseudomonadota > Gammaproteobacteria > Moraxellales > Moraxellaceae > Acinetobacter > Acinetobacter sp. RIT698. Next base: position 39,756 of record NZ_WJYH01000003.1, on the reverse strand, counting down.
CCGTACAGGTGGTCACTCACTTGCAAAGCAATTAAAAGCCCGTCGTTTAAGTCAAATTGAAAGCACTCCGGAAGAAAGTGTGGCCTTAAAACTCGCAGATAAATTTGCAGAGACTTTTGAGATTGATGCTCCTACATTATATGTATTGCCAGATGAAGTTGGGGTTAATGCTTTAACTGCTGGGTTTCATCCAAGAGATACGGTGATTATCTTGACCTGGGGCGCATTACAGAATCTGGATGAATTAGAACTTTATGGTTTATTAGGGCATGAGTTTAATCAAATTCTATCCGGTGAAGCACGAGAAAATACCCGACTTAAAATTTTATATAGTGGTTTAATTACCTTTAGTCAGTTGGGAAGCAAAATCGCAAAGCAGGGCTTTAATCGTTATAACGCCAAGGGAAATCAGCATAAATTTGAAACCAGTTTTGTCGCAGTGGGTGGGGTGATTTGGCTACTCGGCAGTATGGGGATTTTAATTAATCGTTTGATTAAATATTTCACTTTGGGTGGGCGTACTTTTTATAACGATTATAAAACTAAAAAATTATTGCTCAATAATGCCAATGTACAAACCTTATTGCGTATCTATGTCCATCATGCAGGTTCTCAAATTCATAGTGAGTTTTCTGAAGCCATTGCGCATATGTGTTTTGCCAATTCCTTAAGTCCGCAAAGTTGGTTAAATATCCATCCAAGTATTGAAGACCGTATTTATGAGTTAAATCCGACACTGTTACAGGATCTACAGCTGGAAAATTTAAAAAAATTACGTAGTCAGCCTTTATTTAGTTTGTTACGCCCTTTGGAAGAATCAACAGGGGACGTTTATAACCCATGGGTATCTCCACAGCCTTTACCTTTATTACGCTTATCCCCAATTAGTTTTGCCTTAAACGATGCAATTAAACCTTTAAATCCAGAAGTACGCCGTCAAATTGAGCGTTCAGACTTGATTCAGCGTGCTATGCAAACGGCAACGGGTTCTCGTGAGGTAATGGTCGCCATCTTAATGATTCGACAGTATCGCGAGTTTATTCCGTCTGATGCGGAGGTAAGTCGTGCCATTATTGACTCACTTTTAAATTTAGATGGTCGGGTACATATTCAAATTTTCCATGATGCCTGTGAAAACCTTGGTAATATGCCTGCGACCAGTGCACGTCAATTTGTCACCAAGCTTGCGAAAATTATTCAAGAAGATGGTGAGATTGGTTTGTTGGATGCATTGCTGATTGAGCGTGTAAAAGCTGAATTGCATTTGTTGCCGATGCATACACCGTCATCCTTGGAAACGGTGAAGCCACAAATTGTGCGCTTGATTGATGCCTTGCTGCATGTACAGCAAATTAACAGTGCCAATCAGCTTGATGTGCGCTATGAGATTTTAGAACGGGTTTTGTCTAAGGATGAGTTAGAACTGTTTGAAGAAATCTCAGATGAACCTATTGATTTGGGTGAAATATTAAATGATATTGCAGGGTTATTATTACGTGATCGCCTGAGTATTTTGGGTGTGGCTGAAATTTGTTTGTGGAATGATCGAATTATTACCCAAGATGAATTAGATGTACTGCAATTGCTGTATTGGCGACTTGGCTTTGCCACAGATGATATCGTAGACCAAATGCAGAAAAAGAACAGTGTGATGATTATTTAATAAGGGTAAAGTGAGTTGTAGATAAAGCAATCATAGCAATGATAATAAAAAGAATTAGATGGGAAGTGCTAACACCACTTGATCTCAAGCGGTGTTAGAAATAACTTTGAATTAACTCGCCATCGCATCGACAGAAAGCTCAGCCACGGTTGGCTTGGCTTTTTCTGCTTTTAGACCTAGCTTATTAAACAATTGTTTGTCTTTGCCTTCACCAGCATTTGGTGTGGTTAATAATTTTTCACCACTAAATAGCGAGTTTGCACCTGCCATAAAGGCTAAAGCTTGATCTGAGTCAGTGAGCGATTCACGGCCAGCAGAAAGACGGATATAGCTGTGTGGCATAATAATACGCGCAACCGCAATCGTACGAATCCATTCTGTGACATCAAGTTTTTCAACATCTGCAAGTGGCGTGCCTTCAATTGGAACAAGCATATTGATAGGTACAGATTCAGGATGAACAGGCAGGGTTGCTAATTCATGTAATAAACCAATACGATCATTACGATTTTCACCCAATCCAACAATACCGCCACTACAGACTTTCATCCCCGCATTACGGACATGATCCAAGGTGTCTAAGCGATCATCAAAAGTACGGGTGCTGATGATATGTGAATAGTATTCACGCGATGTATCTAAGTTATGATTGTAATAATCTAGGCCTGCTGCATGTAAACGTTCAGCTTGTGATTGATTGAGCATACCCAGTGTCATACAGGTTTCTAAACCTAATGCTTTAACTTCGCGCACCATTTCGAGGACATAAGGCATATCACGCTCATGTGGGTTTCGCCATGCTGCACCCATACAAAAACGTGAAGAACCTGATTCAATGGCTTCTTTTGCTTCACTGATCACTTTATCAACTGCAATACGTTTTTCAGCTTCTAATTTTGAATCATAGCGTGCAGATTGCGAACAATATTTGCAATCTTCAGGGCACTTACCAGTTTTAATTGAAAGTAAAGTACTGACTTGGATGGTATTGGCATCAAAGTGTTCACGATGAGTTTGCTGTGCTTTGAAAACTAAGTCTAAAAAAGGCTGTTCATATAAAGCTTGAATTTCTTCACGAGCCCAGTCATTACGTACTGTCATTAATTAAATCCATGATAATCATTATCTATCCCTGTATATAATACATAATTCATGCCAATTCCATAGGGCAAAAAAGTCCAAATACGATGGTATCTTACGATTAAAAAGATCAAGAGTATAGAAAACTAAAATTATAAATATAGTTGCAAAGTTAACCACATTCCTTGTGATTTACTCACAAAATTTTAACTTTAATTTTTATTAACTTCAGTGTATTGGTGATTAAAATATTCAAAAATTACGAACTTTGCAACGATCTGTAAATTATCACTCGGCACAATTTAAGGGCATCAATGGGCTGAAATTTGGTGTTGTTTAGCATTTTGCTCGGTAATAGCCCAATCAATATGGACTTGCACAACTTCATCATGTAAGGCTCTATTTTGGGTCAATGCTGCAATAATTTGGGCTGAATACGGTGCATTACCTAAGCCAATTGCAATATTGCGCATAAAGCTTTGAAAGCCTGTACGTCGGATGGGGCTACCCTCAGTACAATTGAGGAAGGTTTGTTCATCCCATTGCCATAAATCCAATAAGTTAATATCGTCTAGGCCATGACGTGGGTTAAAGTCTTCAATCGAAGCTTTTTTGGCAAAACTGTTCCAAGGACAAATTAGTTGACAGTCATCACAGCCAAAAACACGGTTACCAATACTACGTCTTAACTCTTCAGGAATGATTCCCTTATATTCGATGGTTAAATAGGCGATACATCTGCGCGCATCCAGCATATACGGCTCAACAATCGCTTGAGTTGGGCAAATATCGATACAGGCTGAGCATGAACCACAATGATGCGTTGCTGGTTCATCAAAGGGCAAATCAAGTGAAGTAAATAATTCACCTAAAACAAAAAAAGAACCCGATTTTTTATGAATCAATAAAGTATGTTTACCGGTCCATCCCATCCCCGCACTTTCTGCCAGTGATTTTTCAAACACCGGCGCTGAGTCCGCAAAGGGACGGGATTCAAACGGACCAACTTTTTCTTTAATGAGGGTTGCCAAGGTTTTTAGCCGACCACGCATGATTTTATGATAGTCACGTCCACGTGCATAACGGGCAATAATTGCTGCATTGGGCTCATCTGGTACATAACGCGGTTTTGGTGTTTCCACCAAATAATTCATTCGTACACAGATGATACTTTTTGTGCCTGGAACCAGTAGTGTAGGATCCGCTCTTTTATCTAAATTTTCTTCTAAAAACTTCATATCGCCATGGTATCCGCGTTTTAAATATTCTTTAAATCGTGGTAATTCAGCTTGAGCATCAGGACGAGCAATGACACAATCAGCAAAGCCCAGTTGCACAGCCTGTTGTTTGATCCAAGATTTTAGTTCTTGAAGATCAAGCTGTTGCAAGGGAATGGATTGCGAAGTTAAAGTTGCCGACATAATGAATCAATGCGCTATAAAATAGTGAGAAGAAAAGGACAGAATGATGCATCAGCAAGTTTATCACAGCCGTGAAATACAAGCATGGGAAGCGCGTTGGTTTGCTCAGCAAAATAGCGTTTTTGGTTTAATGCAACAGGTGGCTTGGTCAATTGCGCAACGCTTAAATATTTTGTTTCAACAAGCTTCTCCCCAAATTACCACTGTTGCGCTGTGGTGCGGTGCAGGAAATAACGCAGGTGATGGCTATTGTGTTGCCCATTATTTGCATCAATACGGTTATCAAGTCGAAATATTTGCAACTGAAGCAGGGCATTCTCAGCAGTTAAAGGCGGCAATTGAGTTAGTACAGAAAGATAAAATCAAAATCCACCCACATTTTAATATCGAAAAGCGCTTTGATTGTCATATTGATGCACTGTTTGGTATTGGTTTAAACCGTAATTTGGATGATGCATTGCAAGCAATTATTCAACACTATAATGCTCAATCAGGTTTAAAAGTAGCCATTGATATTCCAAGTGGTTTAAATGCTAATACAGGACAACCATTACCTGTGGCGGTAAAAGCAGATCAGACATTGACTGTTTTAGGTCTTAAAGCGGGCTTGTTTACAGGACAAGGTCGAGAATATGCGGGTCAAATTGAGCTCATTTCAATTGTTCCTATAGACCCACAATTAAAAGCGGTCGCACAGTTGTCACCCACCCAGATTCAATTACCACAACGCCAAGCGTTCGGTCATAAAGGCAGTTATGGGCATGTTTTGGTGGTCGGTGGGCATGCAGAGATGGGCGGTGCAGTCATGTTAGCTGCTGAATCTGCATTTAGTGCGGGTGCTGGAAAAGTCACGATTGTATGTCATGCCAAACATCACACTGCAATTCTGGCACGCTCTCCTAACATCATGCTGAGAGATATCAACGCTTTAACTGATGTGGATATTCAAAATTTATTAAGCCATGTGGATGCTGTCAGTTTTGGAATGGGTTTAGGGCGTGATGCTTGGGCGAAACAACAATTTTCAAAATGGTTTTCACCCATTCATTTAACCCCACAGCTGCAAGTGGTTTTAGATGCTGATGCTTTGTGGTTTTTAGCTGAACAAGCTGTTCAACTCAATCAACGAACTTACCTGACGCCTCATCCAGGTGAGGCTGCTAAATTATTAAATTGCTCAGTGGCAGAGATTGAAAATGATCGTATTGCTGCGATTCAAAAACTTCAACAAAAATATTCAGGACAATGGGTACTTAAAGGTTCTGGAAGTTTGATTTTAGAAAAGCATCTATGGATCTGTACTGCGGGGAATGCAGGCATGGGCACTGGTGGGATGGGAGATGTTCTTGCAGGAATGATTGCCAGTTTAAAAGCACAATTTGATGAAAATATTCACTTACATGAAATTGTCACCTTACATGCTTTGGCAGGTGATAGGCTCGCAAAAAACGGTATGCGTGGTTTACAGGCCCAGCAAATGCGTGATGCTGTGTATTATGTGGTCAATCATTCATGGTCAGGAGTGAGTATGTGATGAAAGCGGTAAAATTGTTAATTCGTGGTAAAGTTCAAGCTGTAGGCTATCGTCGTTGGTTTGAAAAAGGAGCCTTACAATTGAATTTAAAAGGCTATGTGAAAAATCTAACTACAGGCGAGGTTGAAGCGGTTGTGGTCGGAGATGAACAAGCGATTTTAAGTTTGATTCGTCATTGCTATGTTGGGCCTTTACGTGCTGATGTTACTAGTATTGAACAACAAAACCTGAATCATGATTTAGACTATACTGATTTTAAGATGATCCGTTAAAGAGATCATTTAGAATAGCAACCACATACTGATATAAATCAATATTACCGATGATGATCAACAAAATTTTATTAAGCTGTATTTTGATGTGCGGTATTCATACTGAGCTTGTCGCACAACCAGTAGACGCTGTGACGAATAAGAATAAGATCGCTTTAAAAGGTTTGGACTTTAAAACTGTGATGAAATCTTTTTACCAAAAACAGATCCAATATGTCAAAATCCCTCAATTAGATCAGAGCAATATACAGTATGTCGGGATTAAAAATGCCGAATATACCCATGTCTTTGATCGTGATGATGCTGTGATTGTATTTAGTCCTGCGAGTGCTTATCAAAATGCTCAAAATGAGTTGCGCTATCTTATAAGTACAACAGAAGTTTCGATAAATAAAAATAATGAATTACTAAACTTTTGTGGTGTATGCGCAACATTTACTAAAATCTACATATTTAAGAAAAATGCTTTAGGTCAATTTGAGTTAGTGAGCCAAAGTCAGGATGAAAATAGTTGGATGAATGCAGATTTTAATTATTTGCCTTATCCGACTGAAAATATAGTTAAAAATATTCGAAAAATTGGTCCGCGAATAAAAGGCTATGTCGAAGAACAAGCGTATAGTCGACAAGGCTATTCAACTAGCACGCTTTATATCGTCCCATTTGATGAAAACCCTGTAATGGTCAAATTGGAAGTTGCAGAAATTGGGAATGACAATGAAGTGACAGGAAGTGATAAAATCTACAATACACAAGCTGATTATCGTTTTTTAAGCACTGAGCATGATGGTTTGTATGATATTGAAATTCACTATTCTGGTACGCAACAAATTTATGTTGGTGATATTGCTAAAATTGTGCCTATAAATGAAACCCATGTTTATCAGTATAATGAAAAACAGCAGAAGTATATTCGAGTGAAATTACATGATTGATAAATATTTAGTTGTTGGAATTGTATTTGCTGCGTGTTTGGTATTGATTATTTATACCCAACTCGATAGTGGGAAAAAAGAAGATAAGTCTTTGTCATTCAAAGCAAAGTTACAAAAGGAATTTCCAAACTATACCATTCTTGAACGGAATCAAAATTTCATAATTTGTCGAGAAGGGAGTAATCCACGTATCCCTGAAGAGTTGGTGTTGATTCGTGTTGATTCAGAACAGAAGAAAAATCTAAGAACTTCTGGGAAAATGTTAATTGCAACCTATACAAAGCAGCCCAGTATTCGTGAGATTCGAAAAGATACTTTGCCTTATTTAACTTGAGATGGGCTCTACCATCTCAATAAATAAAAAACCTTTCAGATCACCTTGGTAATTGCGATAGCTTTTTTATGATTGCAATAGCTTGGACTTTGACATGGGTAGAGCGAGGCGTTTTGGTGGTGTATATAAATTAACGTCGACGACTACTATTGCGACTCCGCCCACGAGCCATACCGCCTAAAGCATTCAGTACAGCTAATTTGCTCATACTGCCAGAAGCATGGGCATGGCAAATTGCTGCAGCGAGTGCATCGGCAGCATCTTGTTGGGGTTGGATTGATAAGTTAAGTAACTTCATCACCATCATCTGAACTTGTTCTTTGTCTGCAGCACCATAGCCCACAACAGATTGTTTAATTTGACGAGCCGTATATTCTGCAACTTGTAAGTCTAAATTGACCAACGCTGCAATTGCCGCGCCACGCGCTTGTCCAAGTTTTAAAGCAGAATCAGGGTTTTGTGCCATAAATACTTGCTCTACAGCAGCTTCTGTAGGGCCATGAAACTGAACAATACGTTCAACTCCAGCAAAAATTCGTTTGAGTCGCTCAGGCATTTCTGTTGTTTCAGTGCGAATTGTACCAGCATCAACAAAAGTAAGTTTTTGACCATCTTTTTCAATGATGCCATAACCTGTTAAGCGTGAACCGGGGTCAATTCCAATAATTAAAGGCATAATACTGCTTATCGTAAGTCTTGCTTCAATTATATGATTCTAAAAATGAATTGTAAGTAAAATTTTAACTTAGTTGTATAATCAAAGTACACAACAGTATTATTTCCCTTAAGCACAGCGCTAGGGTGCTCATTATTTATAAAACCTCAGTCAATAAATCGCACAAATAAATAAAATCGCTGTCAGAACACAAAATTACCCTTTAAAAATTTTTAACTGCCCATATAAATGATAGAAGCAACGAAATTCATTGTTTTTATATGTGAATTTTCAAGCTCACTTTTAATTTATCTTTGAGATGCCTTGTTTCGATGAAACTTTTTCCTATTATTTTAATTGGTACGATTGTTGAAATTGCTGTATGGATTGGTGTAGCCCAGTTCATTAGCGGTTGGTACGTATTTTTCTGGTTTATCATTGCTTTTGTAATTGGTTTAAACTTGTTGCGTTCAAGTACCGCAACAATTATGCCGCAATTACAACAAATGCAAATGACAGGAATGATGGGGAATGATCCTGCAATTGCCAAAAAAATGGCGACAGCATTTGCGGGTATTTTGTTGATGATTCCAGGTTTAATCACCGATGTCTTGGCGCTACTGGTTATTCTTCCACCTGTACAGAATGCAATTAAAAATGCAGGTATGAAATATATGGCGAAAAAGCAACAAGCCATGATGAACAATATGATGGGTGGAATGGGGGACATGGGTGGTGCTCAAGGTCAAAACCCATTTGCAGATTTGATGCGTCAAATGCAGGATATGCAAAACCAGCAATCTGGTGGGCAACATCGTGATTCAACCATTATTGATGGTGAAGCGCATGAAGTTGAACCGCAGCATAAACAAATTGAATTGAAAGATGTAAATCAAAAGTAAAATACAGTCTACGATGTTGAATAGAACGCCGAATCAATGATTCGGCTTTTTTATACCTGAAATCATAGGGTCTGTTGACAATTCGTCTACGTTTGCGACTACGAGTGTTTTTTAGGCGATACTAGGCACGAAATACGAAATTTAGTCATTCTAAATAAGTAGTTCGTAACAAAGTAGCGGCAAAAAACACGCTAGTCCCCCGCTGCGCCTTGCGCTGCAAACAAAGCAGTGCTTTGTTCTTGCTCAGGGTTGTGGCTAAAATTATCTCAGCCTTCGTTATGAAACTCGAAAATAGTCTCACTATTCTCTTCGTTTCCTGCCTTGCCTGCTCAATTTTAGCCTACAACGCAAGCCATTTATGAAATGTCAACAAACCCTAAAGCAAGCATAATTTCTTAAATATATTTTTGATCAAACGATATAATCACTGAGTCACAATTTCTAAGATTTTATTATGTCGATGTTATTGACCATTTGTGCACTACATTTTGTTGCACAGTTGAGTCCTGGTCCAGATGTATTACTTGTCGCTAAAAGCTCAGCATCGACAACACGTGCCAATACTTTAAAAATCATTCTAGGCATCTCTGCCGGTGTGGTGGTATGGGTTGCTTTAACTTTGCTTGGTTTTACGGTTTTATTGGAACAATGGCCATGGATTCAACAAGTCTTGATGCTGATCGGAGGCTTGTTCCTTGCCAAAATGGGCTATGCAATGTTGAGAGGCGGCATTGCAACACTTAAACAAAATACCAATTTAGATGGCGTGATCGAGCAGCCCCCTAAAAACTATTTTCTATTGGGGCTTTATACCAATTTAGCCAACCCTAAGATTGTGATTTATTTTAGTAGTGTTTTTTCATTGGCATTGAGTTCAACAGCAGGTGCAAATTTAAAGCCGCAATTGGCAGTGATTATTCCCATTCAAACATTTTTAGTTTTCAGCCTGTTGATGATGATCATGTCAATTCCTAAAATTAAGCGGATTTATCAAAAATCAGGAAGTTATATCGATATTGTTTCAGGAAGCTTTTTCTTATTATTTGCCATTTTCCTTTGGGTCGATGTCTTGAAGATGTTTTAGTGGTCAGGATGTTGTTGAGGAATTAAAGGCTGTTCTTGTGACTGTTGATCATTGCGACTGTGGTTTTGATCTTGAGTGGTATAACGATGTGGATCTAAGGTTTTAATATTATTTTCAGATTGCGTGTATTTACGACTGCGATTTGCACGTTCTCTTAATCCGCCTTTTTTAATCAGCTGTACCAAAATAATCTCCAAAACAATATCTTTCACTTCACAGATTATAGCTTGAATCAATGTAATACAGAATATTGAATGAATGATCCACAATTTGATAGGTGTTGATTTATAATCAATTATTTTTAGTATATAAAGTTAAGTTATTGAATTTATATGAGAATATATTGAAACAAATTTATCTTGTCAAAAGATACGAATCATGTACACTAAAAAAAGAAACAGATTTTTTGCATTACATATATGGATATAATTGTAGTGTAATAATTAAAAACAATAATAGCGCCATAAAAGGAGATCTGAATATGATTCTACAATATCATTGTGCTTGTTGTGATGAAGCGGTCAGTTCAACACAAAAAGTTTGTCCAAAATGTGGCTCTCAACATATTAAAAGCCCATATGGATTATGGACGTTTTGTCTGGCTGCTTGTTTGATTGCAGCAGTAACGTTTAAAGTGGGACATATTTATTTGCAAAATCACAATACAGAAACGCCAGCGCAAGTTTCTTTATTGAGTGTGTTACAGCCAGATGCTAAATCAGGTGGTCAATAAGTGCTGTAAATGATTGGTTGAATTGTGTAAAGATTTGATTGGGCTTTGAAGAACAATAAAATTACATCATGCTAATGCTTAAAATAAACAAACCATTAGATGTGTTTTAAAGCTATTAAGATATAGATATTAAATGGAGTAGAGGAGGAAAAATTTTGAGGTATTCATCCCGATAACATTAATTCAATAAAAAAGCTCGCATTTGCGAGCTTTTTTAGATTTAGATCTTAGGCTAGAATTACAAATTTGCAGAAGCTTTAAGCGCTTCAACTTTATCTGTTTTTTCCCAAGTAAATGCAGTATCTGAACCTTCACGACCAAAATGACCATAAGCAGCAGTTTGCTTATACATCGGTTGAATTAGGTCAAGCATACGGGTGATACCGTATGGACGTAAGTCAAAATGCTCACGAACCAATTGGATAATCAATTCATCAGATACTTTGCCTGTATTAAATGTATTGATCGAAATCGAAGTTGGCTCAGCAACACCAATTGCATAAGACACTTGAATTTCACATTTATCCGCCAAACCTGCCGCAACAATATTTTTTGCAACATAACGGCCTGCATAAGCAGCAGAACGGTCAACTTTTGATGGGTCTTTACCCGAGAAAGCACCGCCACCATGGCGCGCCATACCACCGTAAGTATCTACAATGATTTTACGACCAGTTAAACCACAGTCACCCACTGGACCACCAATCACAAATAACCCAGTTGGGTTGATGTGAAATTTAGTACCTGCATGGAACATTTCAGCAGGGATAATCTTTTTCACGATTTCTTCAATCACAGCTTCTTTAAGATTAGCTTGTGAAATTTCAGGATCGTGCTGAGTTGAAAGAACAACTGCATCTAGGCGAACAGGTTTGCCATTTTCGTAGGCAAATGTTACTTGGCTTTTTGCATCTGGGCGTAACCACGGTAGTGCGCCGTTACGACGTAATTCAGCTTGTTTTTCCATTAAGCGATGCGCATATGAAATCGGTGCTGGCATCAACACATCAGTTTCACGGCTTGCATAACCAAACATTAAACCTTGGTCACCTGCACCTTGGTCTTCTGGTTTTTGACGGTCTACACCTTGTGCAATTTCAGGTGATTGTTTACCCACCATGTTAATCACAGCACAAGTTGAACCATCAAAACCTAAATCGGTATGGTGATAGCCAATTCCATTTACGGTATTGCGGACAATAGTTTCAAAATCGACATTTGCAGTCGTTGTAATTTCACCTGCAAGAACGACTGCACCAGTTTTTACTAATGTTTCGCATGCAACCCTAGCGTATGGGTCTTCTTTTAAGATTGCATCCAAGATAGCGTCACTGATTTGGTCAGCCATTTTATCTGGATGGCCTTCGCTCACAGATTCCGAAGTAAAAACAGCATACTCGCGCATGAAAGTCCTATCACAGTAATTTATAAAGACGCAATATGTTACATCGACTTCAGCCTGAGGACTAGCATTACCTGACTAAAATGCATGAATTAAATTCATTTTCATGTGTTTTTAATTGATATGCTCATTAGAAAAATTGATAAAAGATTACGATTGAGTCCTGTTTCTTGGAAAATTTGCAAAAGCAGGGCGATTTGCATTCAAGTTATCATGACTTTTTATCGTGTGAAACGCTTTAGCAAGATCTTGTTCTATTGAATATTGATCAGCATGAAATTTTCAATATTTAGACTGAATCGGGTGGTGAAAGAATATCCGAATGTAAATGCATCGCTTAAACATAATCAAATTTGTTTTGCTGATGTTGAGATGTTCGATATGAATAAGAAAAAAGACCGTTTTTAACGTTGATTTAAGACTATTCGGTATATTTTTTAATTAATTTGCAACCTAAGCGGATAAATATAGACTTAAGTCTTTACCCTGATCGCTTTTTTTAAGACAATACATCCCAGTTTTTGAATTTTCTATTCATCTTCCTATATTTTAATTTATTGGACTCTGATTTATGACAACCCCGCTGAATGAACGTCGTATAGCTAACGCAATTCGTGTATTGGCTATGGATGCTGTGCAAAAAGCTAATTCTGGACATCCAGGTGCTCCAATGGGGATGGCAGATATCGCTGATGTCGTATGGCGTGAATTTTTAAACCATAATCCAACCAACCCACAATGGGCAAACCGCGACCGTTTTGTATTGTCAAATGGTCATGGTTCAATGTTGCAATATGCTTTGCTTCATTTAACTGGTTATGATCTTTCTATTGAAGATATTAAACAATTCCGCCAATTACATTCTAAAACTCCTGGTCACCCAGAATTAGGTTATGCACCAGGGATTGAAACGACAACAGGTCCACTTGGTCAAGGTGTTGCCAATGCTGTAGGTTTTGCACTTGCTGAGAAAACTTTAGCGGCACAATTCAATAAAGAAGATATTCAAGTTGTAGATCATTTCACTTACTGTTTCTTGGGTGATGGTTGCTTAATGGAAGGTATTTCCCATGAAGCATGTTCACTTGCTGGAACATTAGGTCTTGGAAAACTCGTTGTTTATTATGATGACAACGGTATTTCTATTGATGGTGAAGTAGAAGGCTGGTTCTCTGACGATACAGAAGAACGCTTTAAAGCTTATGGTTGGCAAGTACTTCGTGCAGATGGTCATGATGCAGATGCAATTCGTGCTGCAACAGTTGCTGCGCGTGCAGAAAGCTCGAAACCAACGTTGATTATCTGTAAAACGATTATTGGTTTAGGTTCGCCAAACAAACAAGGTAAAGAAGATTGCCACGGTGCGCCACTAGGTAATGATGAAATTACATTAACTCGTGAAGCATTGGGTTGGAAAGAAGAGCCGTTTGTTATTCCTGCTGATGTTTATACAGCTTGGGATGCAAAAGCAAAAGGTTCAGCTTCTGAAGCTGCTTGGAATGACATTTTTGCAACCTATGCTGCAAAATACCCAACAGAAGCGGCTGAGTTAAAACGCCGTGTGAATGGTGACTTGCCTGCAGAATTTTTGGCACAAGCGGATGCTTATATTGCTGAAGTGAATGCCAAAGGTGAAACCATTGCAACACGTAAAGCAAGCCAAAATGCGATTCAAGCATTTGCACCTTTACTACCTGAAATTTTAGGTGGTTCTGCTGACTTGGCTGGTTCAAACCTTACACTTTGGAAAGGTGCGAAAGGGGTTGAGTCTGATCCTGCGGGTAACTACGTACATTATGGTGTGCGTGAGTTTGGTATGACTGCAATTGCCAATGGTGTAGCATTGCATGGTGGTTTCATTCCTTATGTAGCAACCTTCCTTATGTTTATGGAATATGCTCGTAATGCAGTTCGTATGTCTGCATTGATGAAACAACGTGTGATCCATGTTTATACTCATGACTCAATTGGTCTAGGTGAAGATGGTCCAACGCATCAACCTGTTGAGCAAATTGCTTCTTTACGCGGTACACCAAATTTAAATACATGGCGTCCATGTGACACAGTTGAAGCGTCTATTTCTTGGAAATCTGCTTTAACACGTAACGAAGGTCCTACAGCGTTAATTTTCTCTCGTCAAAACTTACCATTCCAAACACGTACTCAAGCTCAGATTGAGAATGTTGTGAAAGGTGGTTATGTATTGGCTGAAGAAAAAGGCGAATTAAAAGCGATCATCATCGCGACTGGTTCAGAAGTTTCATTGGCAATGGAAGCATATGCACAACTTGATGGTGTACGTGTAGTGTCTATGCCATGTGCGGAAGAATTTGTGAAGCAAGATGCTGCATATCGTGAAGCGGTATTACCATCAAATATCCGTGCACGTGTTGCAGTTGAAGCTGGACATGTAGATTACTGGTGGAAATTTGTAGGTTTAGACGGCAAAGTTATTGGTATGTCGACTTATGGTGAGTCTGCACCAGCCAAAGATTTATTCCAATTCTTTGGTATTACTACTGAAGCTGTTGTTGGCGCTGTAAAAGAATTAACTGCTTAATTCTTGCATCGTTTTAAATATGGAAACGCTCCGCTAGGGGCGTTTTTTTATTGCTCTGCATTCACTTTTTAAAAATAAAAAATAGAAACCATGTGTTTAAAGTTATTTTTCTTCTAAGAAATATGAAGGTTTACCTTAAGCCATCTAAAATAGATCAGCATTTTTTAGATGAATGGAAAGAGCATTGATTAAAAACACCATCATCGATAACTGTTAGGCGGTGTTTATTTTGCTTACTGGTTTTTTTACGTGGTGTGCTGAAACTAAATTATGATGATCATCACGAATAGTAAAAGATATATAGCTCCTTAGTGAAAGTGATCTTAGGGAAAGCGTGATAAGTCAGTTTGAGCTTGATAAACTAACTCTTCAATTGAGTGATGAATTAAAAAAAAGGAATGTTTTTATAAATGATATTAATCAAAAATTAGAAACAGTGTGTCATTCATTTTAGTCTTGTTGACATGTGTCAACATATGGTCGTATAATTTATTTAGAATAGGTGTAACCATGGATAAGCATCCTAATAAGCATATTCGTGAAGCAATCGAATATGCAATTGAAAATGGGTGGGATGTTGTGGAATCAGGTAAATCATCACATGCATTTTGTAGACTGCGTTGTATAGCAGGGCATACGGAGCATCAAATGAGTGTATGGAGTACGCCTAGAAATCCAGAGAATCATGCAAAGCAAATTATTCGTAATGTTAATCAATGCAATGGAGAGTGAACAATGAATACTTATCACTTTACAATTGTGATTCGTGATGCACGTCCAAATATAGAGAATTTAGAAGATAAATTATTTGAAGCTGGTTGTGATGATGCTTTGATCTGTAGTTCAAATAGTACTGTTTATTTGGAATTTGATCGCGAAGCGAGCAGTGCTGCTGAGGCGATTAATTCTGCATTTGAAAACATTCAATCGGCAGGGTTTAACCAATTAGTTTTGGAAGAGAATGGGGTTGCCTCATTATCTGAAATGGCTGAGCGTGCAGGATTAAGTCGCCAAGCTCTATCACTATATGCATTAAATAAACGAGGTGATGGTTTGTTTCCTACACCAATATATGGCGTATCTACTAAATCTCCTTTGTGGTCATGGCCAGAAGTAGCAACTTGGCTTTTTAAACAAGGCAAGCTTGCTAAAGATCAATATGATGTTGCCCAAGTAAAAGCTTTTTCATCTTGATCAAGGCATAGGCATATTCTTTTAGAGTGGACAACGTTATGGTAATCCACTAGATATTAAGTTCACTTTTTAGTGGGTTTTTTGCTTTTTTATCGTATAAAAATATCTCCAATAATAAGGAGCTAAAGTGTTTATAGATTTAAAAATAGTGTAAGTCTTGGCAATCAGTTTTATTTTAGCAGAATATATTAGGGTACAAAACTTCGCTCAACTCTAGAAGCAGGTAGGGATATTAAGTGCTACATTTAAATATAAGTTTCTGAATTATAAAGTATAAAAACTCCCTATTTAGCACATTTTTATTTTATGAAATTTGTTTGTAAATTAAGTAAATTTTAGTGGCAGTTTTTTGCAATAGGTATATAGTTGTGCCATTCATTGGGTATTCATGAAACATAGTGATACATATCCTAGAAGTGAGGAAAATATGAGCCTTTATGAACAAATTAGTGATGAAATTACCTTGATGGACGCAGGTGAGCAAAAGTGGATTGGGCAAGATTTGCCGCTTGAATCTATGGTTGCAGTTGAGTTGCTGTTACAGGATTTTCAAGAAGATAAGTTGATTAAGATCCGCCGTAAAAACCATGAAAAACAATCTGGTTTAAAACAGGTCGATCGTGTCTTGGTTGAAAAGTTATAAGTTTAAAAGCCCCGAAAGGGGCTTTGATTTTTATCGTTTGTAATTTTAAGAATTAATCTTCATTTAAATTAACAGCTGAAAAAAATTATAATTATAGAATCTATTCTTGAAAATATAAAAGATCAGCAAATGAATACTGAACAAGAACAATATTCCATAAAACTAAAAGAATTGATTGCACAAGGTTATAAAATTTTTTCTGTATATAGTCTTGATAAAACGGAAGCTTTAGATGCCTGTATGTGTGGTGGTTGTTCTTTTGAGGAAGATCATATTTATTTGAAAAATACACCATTGCAACGAATTGAGATTGGTATTTTCAACAATTATGTAAATGCAGCATATTCAAATCAAACACCGCTATGCGAGTTCAAATATTTTTTACCATTGTTTTTAGATTTTTTAGTGCAAGGAACCAATAATTTTTTATCAGAAAATTATTTCTTTCAGCGCATAAGTGCTTATAGCTTAAGGGACTGGACTATTGGGGAATTAATCTTTTTACAGCAATTTGCAGAAACTTATATTCATTATCATTTATATCAAGAAGAGAATGCTGAATTTAAATATATAGAAAATTTTTTGGATATGTTTCAGTCTTATTTGTTTGATACAGAAAAATTGTCAAATCTCTGTTTAAATCATCCCTCAGCATATAGCCTAATTGACTATGCAATGCAAAAAGTGAATAGCGGTTATGATGAATATGAACAAGCAGATGAATTAAGTCTTACTTCTGAACGTGTTAGAAAAATCTTATTGCACTGGAACAATGACCAGACTATTCGTCAGCATTTCATAGATTGTTATAATGCTTTTAAACATCAAGGTTATACTTTTGATCAAGGAAATGCTAACTGGGTCAGAATATGGATAGAGGGCATTGAGCAGGGTATTTATTAAGAAGCATACCTGATCCTCTTGTTATAAAACGGGGAATTCTTATTCAATACCCAACTCTGTCTGAATTTGAATATTTGAAGTCAATAATTTATGAACAGGGCAGCTTTCTGCAACTTTTAGCAGTCGCTTATGTTGCTCCTCGGTGAAATCACCTTTAAGAACAATTTTCCTTGAAATATTATTTTGACCTGCTTCAGGATCACCCTCAGGATTTAAAACTAAATCTAATTGTACATGTTCAATTTTAAGCCCTTTATGATTTGCATACATTTCTAGGGTGACCACAGTACAAGCACCTAATGCAGATAATAAAATTTGAATCGGGTTCGGTGCGGTATCTTGACCACCTTTATCGCTAGGTTCATCGGCATACCATGTATGTCCTTGCGGATTGGTGAGTGTTACACGATAAGCTGTTTGTGTACTTTTGCTTGAGCAATATTTGCCATAAAACATTCGTCAGATAAAAAAGATCAGTACTATAAATATAAAATTTCCCTAAAATGGTCTAGTGTAATTTATTGCTTTATAAATTTTAGCTTTGAATTTAGCCTATGGTCTATGCTTTGCTTAATTAGATTCTAAAAAATTAAATAATTATAAAACAATGCTTTATATTTATTTTTAAGGTTTTGGTCAAGTTTTAAAAATGGTCATTATAGAATCGTTGCATATATGCAACATATCGTATTATCAATAACAATGAATTTATACGGGAAGTGTATAAACTAATATCCATTCGATAGCGAGAATATAAAGATGAACTTTAAAGCATTAACATTGGGTTTAGCCGTAGCATCAGTTGCAACTTTCAGCATGGCAAAGCCTGTAGATTACAAAATTGATCCAACACATACCGCAACAGTATTTACTTGGAATCATTTCGGTTTTTCAACACCTTCAGCAAACTTCAGTGACATCCAAGGTACGATCTCTGTTGATAATGCAAAACCAGCAGACTCATCTGTCAATGTAACTATTCCATTGTCTAGTTTAAATACCAATGTTGCAGCATTAGATGAACATTTAAAAAATGCAGATTTCTTTGATGCTGCAAAGTATCCAAACATCACTTTTAAAAGTACGAAAGTTCAAGCTTTAGGTAAAAACAAATACAAAATCACAGGTAACTTAACTGTGAAAGATGTGACGAAACCTGTTGTTTTAGATGCTGTTTTAAACAAACAAGGTGAGCATCCAATGACTAAAGCACAGTCAATTGGTTTCAATGCAACGACATCATTTAATCGTTCAGCATTTGGTGTTGGAGCATATGTCCCGAATGTAGGTGATAAAATCACTGTAAATATTACAACAGAAGCTTCTGTAGCGAAGTAATATTGAAATAGATCAAAGGCCTATAAAGTTAGTTTAACTTGCTTTATAGGCCTTTTTTATCGTCTATTCCTTATCCAATTTAAGATATTTAAATAATCATTACTCACTATGATTTGCTCTATAGGCAAAATCAGCTATTTTTCAGTCGTTGCAATTCTTTCATATTTTTAAATTTTTTCTAACATTATCATGATACTGCCTATATAAAATGCTAGACAATACTGCTGGGAGACTAGCGACTATTTCGAACTGCTCTAGAAAAACTACCGTCGTCTGTGTAGTTAATGGTCGGTGCAAAAAAACCAGTCTTAAAGTTGACTTTCCATGCCTTATATTTGTAGCCTATAGGTTTCCATGGGGATAATGAACTTGACCAATATTTACCATTAGATGGGGTATTCGGAAAAATATGAGTATCTAATGTAGGGCTAGTTGAATCATCAGCACAGTTAGTCGGAGCTTTTTGCCCATAAGGTAATTTTTTCATTTCAAGTTCATGATCTTGTCCATATTGTCTCCGCTCTTGTTCTGGTAATTGTATTTGTCCTATTTTCCTCCAGCCAGTACTACATTTACGAATTGTTATTAATTCTTTTATTTTGGGAACACGCCAGTTATTTTTACCTTCAAATCCACCATTTTTATTCATTTGATCAAGATAATCTTGTGCATCTTCCCAGTTTTTAAATTCCAAAGGATCACCCTTACAAGTTGAGCCTGTCCATGATTGCCCAATTGAACAACGCATCCATATTAGACCTGTTGCAGGGTCACGCCATTGCCCAGATTTGCTTAATTGCTCATCCGTTTCTGCGTAAACACTCATAGCGCTTGTTGAAAATATCAGTAGCAAGGATGCTGGAATTAAGCTTTTACGCTGCTCAATACAAAGTTTAAATTGATTAAAGATATTCATTTTGTCTTAGTAATTAAGGAATAGTTCTCTTTAATTTACTTTTACTTCCCTCCAAAGTAAATGTAGAAAAACCTGAATACCGTATTATCGTTGCCTTGATATATTTCAAAACTACATTGATGAATATCGAGCAATGGTAAAGTGGATGATGTCTATATCTATTTTAACTAGGCTTTTTATCACCTAGTTAAAAGTTGAATCGATCTAATCAGTCCGGATATCTAAATATTCAATATAACCGGTACCATCAACTGTACGACCCTTGAATGTACCTTTATATTGGTAGCTCCCCGCATAGCCTCCAGCCATGCCATATTGAAAATCAGCATTTGTTAGACCATCAATATGTATTAACGGATTTCCATTATCATCATTCACGCACCATGAGAAGGTACGAGGTAAACGCATTGATAAACCATTCGGGGTTATAACGCGCTGAGCTTCAAATGCATGGACATTAAAATTAAATCCATTTGAATGAATACTGCCATGATCATCTGTAGAACGAATATATACTCGGCGTTGCAATACCAGATTTAATGGACCAAGAACTTCTACAAGTAGGACTTGAGTTTTCTCATCGATATTTAAAATATGATAAGTAAAATAATTGATATATAAGTTTACATCTACTGCACGAGCATATTCATAAGTACAAAGACCCTGAACCTTGTTTTTTTTACCTTGATATTCAAGAAATCCTTCATATGTACATAATAATGCCCAGTGATCATATAAACCCAATGACATTTGCGCAAAATGGGCAATTTTATCAGTCGCACGAATCTTTAAATCAAAATTGAAATCATGACCTTCACGATGCGCATGAAAATTTGGATATGCGCCTTCGAGTAACACGTCACGACCAAAGCTTAAAGATGAACCATTACTTTCCAATACACAGTCATTTTCTACACTATAGCCATTAAAGTATTCTTTTGTACCTACTGCAGTACCGATTAATACATTTGCAGTATCAAGCGCAGTAGTTTTGATCAAATGTTGATTCCGAAAAATTTTTACACGAGGTTGGCCAACCACAATTAATAGATTCAAAAAATTAAATGGTGCTTCAAGATTCGGAATCATAACCCCATAATGAACGCAAGAATACTTTCCTTTTGGTGTATGCGTTGGCGTATTCACATCAAAAGGTCTTCCGTTGATTGTCTCTGAACGATCGATAAAATGATGTAAAAACTTTGGCGCAGCAATGTGTTTGGGTAATAATCGTTTCATCTAAATGATCCTTAATACTTTATTTGTTAAAATTTACAGTTCTAATGAGATGCCTTGACGAGCACTTTTTATATCCAATGCACTCTTAGAGGTAATTTTAAGATATGATTTTGCAAATATTTTCTGTGATGTCTTGTTTAGGATTATTTCAAAATTTTTAGGTAGTTTTATTCCTAAGGGATTGCTTTCTTTAATCGAAAGCTCAGTAAAAACACGTGTTCCCATAATATAATCAAACCACGGACGTGTAACACACCAATTGGCATTTTGATTACTTGCCATATGATGATCATAGTGCCAAGGGATTCGTTTACGTGCATATTCAGGGTCTAGATGAGATTTTGCATGTACTCGCCAATAATTCCAAATCCCATAATATAAGCTGGCAGTAAAAAATGGTGCAATGGGTAAAAATACAGTTGAAACCGCGGCTAAACCTAACAATGCGGTTTTTTCATTATAAATTTCTGCATTTTTAAACATAGATTCACGATATCCTTCATCATGAAACACATCTATTCTGGCACGTTTATGATGTGCTATATGTGTGAAGAAAGGGCTATTACGGTGTTTACTTGGAAACTCATGCAACCATACCTTATGTGCATACCATTCAAATCCATTCGCAACTAAAAGGCCAATTGGAAAACCTAACATCTCTGATCCTTTTCAATTAAGAAATAAGCATCAGTGTAGAAAAGAACAGCTCATTTTTTTTGACCGAAAAGCTAACTCGTTAAATGTCATTAGAATCAAGTTATAGCTAAAAACTTATTTTTGCTTGCGCTGGCGATAATGGGATGGCGTTTCATTTGTCCAACGTTTAAAGGCACGTGAAAAGGCGGAAGGCTCAGAAAAACCAAGTAAATATACAACTTGATCTATGCTTATATTGGGATTCATCAACAGCTTTTTTGCCATTTTTTCACGATAAGTTGCCAAAACTTTTTCAAAAGTCGTATTAACTTCTTTAAGATCTGCACGAAGTTTTCGGGGCTGTAGCCCTAAATGTTGGGCAATTAGTTTTAAATCTAATTGCCCTGATTCTAATAAACCAGAGCTGAGTAAGTTTTCTATATCATTAATCAAATAATATTTATCGACAACTTTCACCTGCTGTTTAGCTACATGCTCATGTATTTTTAATAGCATTGGTTCAGCCGATGCTGAAGCTAAACTCAATATTTCCGCATCAAAAATTATACAGCCGTACTGCATACCTAAACGAGTCGGGCATTTCCAGATACGTTGATATTCATCTAAACTTGCGCCTTCTTGGTAAGGCAACCATATTTCTTTGGGATAAAAATGATTGTTACTGATATAGTTTAAAAAATTAAGCATAACGCTTATGGCACATTCTAGATAATGACGAACTGGGTGCTGAAGATTCGTGATCATTGCATTTTGATTTTCAATGTGTAAATGAGCCACAAAAGCATCGGTAAAAATTTTCTGATAACGCAACGCTCTTTGTAAGCCGTCCCCAAATGTAGGGCTACTCATAAAAATGTATTCTAATATTTCGCCTCTAAAAATGGGGAAATGTTCACCTACATGAAGTCCGATATCCTGATCAGCACTGATTTCTTCAGCTATTTCCCAAAAGCGTTGTTGGGTCGAATTATCTCGCCGAATGGTTCTGTCAGGTGGTTGTTCAGATAATCTTATTTGTGAAAATATCCGATTTGCGTCCAAATTCATTTTATTAAGCGTGTGATATGTTAACCAGAGGAAAACACCAGAATCACTAGATTTGCTTTGATCCATAAATCAAAAATACCGATTTCAACAGATACAATTTATATTCGTAGATCAGGCTACAAACGTATAAAAGTCATCAAAATTTAAGCTTGTTTTATCATCTTAGAGAAAGCCATTTGACTGTTCAATGTCATTGCGTGCTAATTTTAATTATTGTTCTACAATCTAATTTAGCTATTCAGCAAATACTCATCAAAAATCTTTTAAAAATTTCTTTTATTTCTGAGCTGCCTTCTCAACTAGTCGCTTAAAACTAGGACATTGCAAATGCGATGGTGCAGGGCAGTCACCTACGTGACGAAGTATGTCACGGAGTGCGATCAATTTATGAATTTGAAGATCGATCTCATCAGCTTTTTGGTGAATAACACTTGGGGAAAGATCAAGTGCGCCATGACTATCGAACATTGCTGCGATCTCTTTAAGCGAAAAGCCCGCCGACTTCCCCATTGAAATCAAAGTGAGTCGTAACAGAACTTCCGAAGAGAATTGTCTACGTAATCCATGACGAGAAATTGAGAAAATCAAACCGATTTCTTCGTAATAGCGTAGTGCCGAAGGTTTAATTCCACTTTTTGCTGAAACTTCACCAATATCAAGAAATTTCATACTTGACCTCAAGTCAACTTGAATTAGTAGTATGTGATTAAACACCACTGCTGACAAGAGCGCAACATGACAGAGCAGACAGAATCATTAACATTGACAAACAAGACCCAAACTGGAATCACCATCACTTTGGGGTTATCCATCTTATTGGCATCGTTGGGAACAAGCATTGTCAATATCGTATTACCCACACTTGCTGAGGTATTTCTACTGCCATTTATTCAAGTACAGGCAGTTGTAATTGGATATCTTATCTCGTTGACGATCACGGTTGTGATTGCTGGACGCTTAGGTGATCGATATGGATGTAAGTCTATGCTGATCGTTGGACTGGTTATATTCAGTTTGGCTTCATTGCTATGTAGTGTTGCACCTAGCTTATGGATATTGGTTGCTGCACGATCATTTCAAGGAATAGGTGCAGCATTCTTAATGACACTTGCAATGGCACTTACACGTCAGACAGTCAGTAAATCACAGTTAGGAAGAGCAATGGGAATGCTTGGAACGATATCTGCTTTAGGTACAGCACTTGGACCTGTATTGGGTGGGCTTCTGATTGCCTTGAGCGGTTGGCAAAGCATTTTTGGATTACAGTTTATACTTGCGAGTATCGCGATTATTCTGGCTTGGGTGTTGTTGCCTAATGATTGCATTAGAAAACAAATTCCTACGTTAAGTTCATGGCAACCAGACCAGAACATAACGCCAAACCTAATGGTTAATTTGTTGGTTGCCGCCGTTATGATGACCACGCTCGTCATTGGACCTTTTTATCTGAGCCTAGGTCTAAGCTTGAATCAAATACAAGTGGGTTTGATTATGGGAATTGGACCAGTGGTTGCTATTTTAAGTGGGATTCCATCGGGTCGACTTGTCGATCGTTGGGGCAGTCGCTATATCGTCGCTATAGGGTTGATTTTTCTGATTATCGGTAGCTTTATGCTCGCTATCGTACCGAAATTGATGGGTCTAAGTGGCTATATTTTCCCTATCATTATTTTGACTTTAGGTTATCAACTGTTTCAGGCGGCCAACAATACTATGACTTTGGCGGATGTTCCCAAAGCTCGACAAGGGATGGTATCAGGACTTCTTAGC
The DNA here is from genome assembly GCF_009668065.1 of Acinetobacter sp. RIT698. Taxonomy (NCBI): domain Bacteria; kingdom Pseudomonadati; phylum Pseudomonadota; class Gammaproteobacteria; order Moraxellales; family Moraxellaceae; genus Acinetobacter; species Acinetobacter sp. RIT698. The sequence continues at coordinate 15,474 of NZ_WJYH01000003.1, read as the reverse complement.
TTATCTCGTAATATGGGCTTAATTATCGGGGCTTCTGTGATGGGAACTATTTTTTCATTCGGTGTCGGCACAAATCAGTTCAATCAGGCAACGGCTTTAGCAATCATTGATGGGATGCAATTTACCTTTTTGTGTGCTGGAGCATTGATGATTGTGGGCTTGCTCATCAGTTGTGTCTCATTTCGTAGACGATATTGATCAGAAGGGCTTGTAGTGCAATCGTATAAAATGAGCTAGATCCAAAAAGCCCTCAAAAAGAGGGCTTTTAAGTTTTTATTTTTGTTTGGTTTTAATTAAATCACTTAAATCATAGCCTAAGCTTTTAGCATAATTTAAATATTCTTCAGTCGTGGCTGGATCAAGCTGTTGAGATCGACTGAGTAACCATAAATATTTTTTATTAGGAGTACCGATCAATGCAACTTGATAATTTTCATCCAGCTTTAAAATCCAATAATCACCACGCCCTACAGGTAACCAACGAAGTGCTTTTGGTAAAAAACTTACTTTTAATTTGGAGTTCGTAGGCGCGTTTTGTACAGATGCTTCGCCAATTGATTGTTGAAGCTTGCCATTTTTATCGTAACAACGATTATCCACTTTGATTGAGCCATTTTCATTTAAGGAATAATCAGCAGTAACGTTGTAATCGCATTTCTTTTGAAAATACATTGGTTTGCGCGCAATTTCATGCCAAGTGCCCAGATATCTCTTTAAATCTACATTTTTAACGGTTTGAATCTTTTCATTTCCTGCATAAGCAAATGCCGCAACACTAAGTAATGCTATTCCACCGACGAGCGTTAATATTTTAAACTTGTTGTTCATGACATAGCCCTATATTTAAGTATTTAATATATATATTCATTATGTCGCGCCTGATGCGGGGATATTGTAATTTTGCTTACAAGTCATGTAGTTTTTTCATGTAAAAATCTCTTCTAAGCAGTCCAAGTTGTCTTTTTCTTGCGATAATTTCATCATGCTGGTAAGGCAGTATTTCAACCAATTGATCAACAGTTAAATGGTTGTTTTCAATGAGAAAGCAATCTTGATCTGTTGACCAAGCAGAGGATAACAATTGTTTTGTGTTTGGCTTATTTCTAGGGGGCATGGATTAAATTCTTTACACCTTCAGGGCTGACAATCTATAAAACTGCGAGTGATTGAATTTTAACACTCAGCACTTTTAGTTAATTAGATTTGATTTGTTTATATCAAATCTTGATTTTGTTACTTAATCAAAATTTTAATACGTACTTTAGAAAAACTCAAATTTTAATTGTTATCGATAAATTGAGAGGGTGATATAAGATATAAATAGTTTATGGTCAGCTTAACCTAAGAACGATGAAGCAAGTTTATGAAAAAAATAACAATGATATTGTTGCTTATGCTTACAGGCTGCATTACTCCAAATCCGCATAGTTTGGTATTGATCCAGCAAGAAAAACCAATTGAAGTCATGCATGAGCAACTGGATGATGAAAATACCAGTAATGAGGTAAATAGAGCATTATTATGTGATGAATATAAGCGTGTCTATAAAACAGAATACCTGTCTACTTTAATGAAATATGATAAATCATTAGGACAAGAAAAACCCAAACAGTATTATTTGGACGAATTAAATAACACCATTTCTCAATATTTAGAACTGAAAAAAATAACCTGTTAAGGCTTTTTAGTTGGTTCAGTATTTATGTTGAGTTTCTTCCATTTTCTGATTTGAACTCTAAAATTGGTAAAAGGGGCGACAGTGTTGATATGAATCCATTTATACAGTGGCCAGTTGGCAGGTGTGGTTGTCCATTTACGTTGATTTATTTCAAATAGTTCTTCATCTGTTAGATTTTCAATCCAGTCTGTGACTTCTTTGACCCGTTTAGACAATAACTGAGTATTTTCTTTTAATGAATGCTGGGCATGGGTTTGATAAAAATTTTGATATAGACTTGCTAAGTTATTCCATTTATAGCCTTCTTTCGGCATTGAAACGGGGAAACCCGCAAGTTCTTTGCTTTCCCATTCTAATAATAGATTTACCCATCCCAATTGATAGGCTAAATTTTGGGCAGGGGTTTTATCTACAGCTGCAACTTTATGATTTTTTAAGTCTTCGGATATTTCTACAAATTCTGTTAAATATTGATTTAATGAATTATTGATTGCAACAATCAGTTCCTGTTTAGATTGATAGGTTTTCATCTATTCAATATTCCCAAAATAAATACAATACTGTTTATATTTAGTGCAAGTTTAGATCTAATTTATTTTAACTATGAAAAGGGTGGAGCAACTCATTACCGTAGTGAATATACAGTAATGAGTCTGAAATTTCTGCCAATAGAAAATCAGTTACTCAAAGAAGGCTTGTCTATTGTTTATATTCCTAGCGATTATTCAAAATTATTTAGCAGCAGCTTGCTCATCGCCTTGTGCACTTCTAAACAACTTCCATTCATCAACCACTGTTCCATTTGGAAGCTTACAATATCCAGCTTCATTTCCTAATGCATCTTTTTTAATCTGAGACTCGCCTCCCATTTTTTGACAATACACACTTGCAGGATTGGCCATGCCAAGCGGTTTTGCATTTTGAGTATTTACTTCAGGGGTAGAACAGGCAGAAAGAAGTGTTGTCATGAGCACAGATGCGCCAATATATATTTTATTCATTGCAAACAAAGTCTTGGTTTTAAAGTATGCAGTATAAATAAATCAGCAAGCTTTAATGTATCTACTCTGTATAATCCTGTAGCTCAAAAATAATGATCAGGTACGACTTAGTATAAAATATTAAGTATGATTAAATAATATTGTGTGAGAATAAAGAATATCTTTTTAATGTAAACGGTATAGTCAGTTAAATATAGGCAATGCAGTATTGATATTATATTTCGAGCAACGCTGTATTTATGGGGGAAGAGTAAATAAGATATAAAAAGCACGAAACAGAAAAGTCTATTTCATGCTGATATAGATAAACAGATTATACATTTAAGTGTTTGATAAAATGCACTAAAACCAGTGGTGATTTTAATTCAAGATTTGGTGCATATTTTTCATTTTCAGCTCGTAAATGAGGAATATTTAAGCCAGCTTTGCGTAATTCACAAGTATGACCAATCAGCCATTTTTCCATATCATCTGCCGCAACTTCGACATGGAATTGTAACGCCAAGATATTTTGCCCGACTCTAAATGCCTGATTTGTATAAATTGCTGAACTGGCAAGTAATTCAGCCTGTACAGGCAAGTCAAAGGTATCACCATGCCAATGTAAAACTTCGGTATTAACGATTGGCAATAACGGGTTATTTTGAGCCAGATTTAGCTTCAATTGACTCCAGCCAATTTCTTTTTGATGGCCTGCATAAACCTTTGCGCCTAAAGCATGTGCAATCAATTGTGCACCTAAGCAAATGCCAATCGTTGGTAAATTCTTGGCTAAACGTTGTTTAAGATAAGCAATTTCATCATTTAAAAAGGGATAATCTTCAGTTTCATAAACACCAATTGGGCCACCTAGAATGATAACTAGACCTTCAAATTCAAATGCTTGCTTTAAATCATCCATACCCGCTTCAAAATAACGTATGCGATAGCCCAAATCATAAAAAGTGTCTTCAAGAATACCTAAATCTTCAAATGCTAAATGTTGAATGGCATAGATTGTCTTCGGCAAAGCGTGTGTGGAGGAAGTCATGGTTTTATAATGATTTAACGAGAATATTGCTAATTTATACTAGATTGTATTGGGTTGAAAACTAAATTTATGCTGTGATTTGCAACATAGAATAAATACAGTGTTTGCTTGATTCCAAAATGGTCAATTTAACCGAATCATCAGAAACACTTCTTGCTATCAGTATAGCACCCACCAGTTGACATAAGACGCCCCAAGCTTTTTCTTCACTTCCGAGGCGTTGAGTAAATAGGGCATGACCGCGTTGTAATTCTTGCTGATAGCGTTGTTTAATCTCCTCATCAGAACGTGCGACTTCTGTAGCGAGTGTTGGCAATACACAACCATAATCTGGATGTTCAACATGCGAGAGGGTTAAGTAACGATTAAGTTCAAATTCAATCCATAACTCAGCCTGATCATGAGGGTTGTTTTGCCACATCTGAATGCTATTTTTGAGTTCGTTTTCAACCAATGCTTTAAACAAATCCTGCTTGGAAGAAAAATGTGAATAGAATGCACCACTGGTCACACCAGCAGCTTTCATAAAGCCATCTACACCGGTTGCAGCAAAACCATCTTTTTTGGCAAGCTGTCCACTGATTTTTAATAGCTCTTTTCTTTTTTCTTCTTTATAGCCAGATTTGTATCGCATATTTTCCTCGATCAAATTTTTCCTTGACGCTCTAGTAAAACTATAACATAGTAATCGTTATAATAACGATCGTTATGCAAAAAGGGAAGCATGATATGCAAGATGAAATAACAACATCAAATCAGAAAGTTGCATTGATTATTGGAGCAGGTGATGCAACAGGTGGCGCAATTGCGAAACGTTTTGCCAAAGGGGGATATATTAGTTGTATGACCCGTCGCAATGCTGACAAGTTACAACCACTGATTGATGAGATTGAACAGGCAGGTGGAACAGCATATGGTTTTGCATCTGATGCTCGAAAAGAACAGCAAGTTATACAATTGATCGAAGAAATTGAAAGCAACATTGGCGAAATAGAGGTACTGGTTTTTAATATCGGTGCGAATGTTCCCTGTAGCATTCTTGAAGAAACAGCGCGTAAATATTTTAAAATATGGGAAATGGCGTGTTTTTCTGCTTTTTTAACTGGTCGTGAAGTGGCGAAACGAATGGTAAGCCGACAACGCGGGACATTGATCTTTACTGGCGCGACTGCTGGTCTACGTGGTGCTGCTTATTTTTCAGCATTTGCAGGGGCAAAGCATGCACTTAGAGCTTTGGCACAGAGTATGGCGCGTGAACTTGGTCCACAGAATATTCATGTGGCTCATGTGGTAGTTGATGGTGCAATTGATACAGATTTTATTAAAAACAGTTTTCCTCATCTTTATGAGAAAAAAGACCAAGATGGTATTTTAAATCCTGAACATATTGCTGAAAATTATTGGCATCTTGCCCAGCAACCACGTGATGCATGGACGCATGAGCTAGATTTACGACCTTGGATGGAAAAATGGTAAGTCACTTTATATTAGTAAGTTGGTTTGTGTGAGTAGGTTAATATAGCTAGATGACTTATCTCGATATAGCGAGATTAAGAAGTGATGATTTAAGTTTTTTCTAGAATCATTTTTACAGTAAAAATATGATCAGTACAGTTAAGGAATAACACTAAATGAAACAGGTAGAATTTTATTTTGATTTGGGTAGTCCATATAGTTATTTAGGCTTTTATCAGATTCAAAAAATTGCAAAACAAAATCAAGCACAAGTGATCTGGAAACCAATCTTGCTTGGCGGCATTTTTAAAGCCACAGGGAACAGTAGTCCAATGGCTGTGCCAGCAAAAGCCAGTTATTCGATGATCGATATGGGGCGTTGGTCAAAACTCTGGAATATTCCAATACAAATGAATCCCTATTTTCCTATTAATACTTTAAATCTGATGCGCGTGATTACAGCGGTTCAGCTTTATCAAGCTGAAAAATTCTTAACAGTGTTAAACGCTTTATTTGATGCAATGTTTGGGCATCCGCGTAATTTAAATGATATCAATGAACTTATTACCTTGCTTCAATCATTGGGTTTTAGTACAGAGCAGGTTCAAACTTGGCTTTCAGATGAACAGGTTAAAGCCCAACTAAAAAATATGACAGAAGAAGCCATTGGGCGTGGTGTTTTTGGTGCACCGACATGGTTTATTGGCGATGAAATGTTTTGGGGCGTTGATCATCTTCATTTTGTTGAGATGGAATTGGCTAAATCTTGATAAATAAGCTTATAGATTCTGATTCCATTATTTAGACTGCTAGCAGGAGAGAATCGAGTTGTGTTGTACCTTGCCATGCAGCACAGCTATTCTATACAAAGCAAAACTACATTGAATCAGCAAAATATTTGATGAACAAACACGAATCAAAAATATAATAGATTAAACATAATAATGCTGTAATAGTGCAAGGATCAGTGCCAAAGTGAATACGGATAAAAGTGTTTGCATGCTGATGCTTGCTGCCATTAATTGATGATCGCCGTTTAACAGTTTGGTTAAGATATATGCGGAAGATGCGGTTGGGATAGAAAAGAAAATCATGATAGCAATCACCGCGGCATGACTTAGCTCAAAAAACTGCAGACAGATAAAGGCAATAAGCGGGATCAGCAATAATCTGAGTAGGCTAATGAGCAAAGACTTTTTCAGATAAACTCTGAGCGTCGAAAACTGAATTGCTGTTCCTACACATAATAAGCCCAACATCAGGCTACTACTTGAAAAAGCATTTAACAGATTTGCAAAGCCAGACCAAATAGGGATGTTTAAAACATTAAATGTAATTCCCAATATACAAGAGCTGATCAGTGGATTTTTGATTAAAGACCAGAATATATTTTTAATGTTCAGTTGATCTTTATCTGTCAGTGAAAGGATCGAAACAACATTAACCAAGGGAATTGCTATAGCAAGGATATTTACCAAGATACTTTTGATTTCAGCATTATTGAGTGTCGTGGCAATCGAGAGTCCGAGATAGGTATTAAAACGAATCAAGCTTTGGACATATACACCGATCTGGGCAATAGGTGTGTTGTTTAACTTTGCAAACAGATAAACGCCAGCAATGATCATGGCCATAATTAAAAAAATGACCGTGAGAATGCTGTTGAGATGCCCCATATTCATATCTGCATTTGCAAGAGAGCTAAACAATAAGGCTGGAAATAAAATATAGTAATTGAGCTTTTCTGCGCCATTCCAGAATTTCTCTTCCAATATACGCGACTGGAACAGATAAAAACCTAAACCAATCAGGGCAATGGATGGGAAAAGAATAGTAATCATTTGTAGCATGCTGAACGCTCTATGCAGAACCTAATTCGACCAAGTCCCACCCACTGATTTTTTCATCTGTAAGCTAAACCCAAGTAAACTTTAATCAAGAATATGACTTATGCCTATTCATGGTAAAATGAGTCTTTACTCATGGACAGAGTGGCGATGACATTTACTCAACTGACTATTTTTGCCATGTTGGCTGAACAGAAAAGCTTTACTGTTACAGCACAGCGTTTGCAAATTTCTCAATCTGCGATTTCTCATGCAATTAAAGGCTTAGAACAAGATTGGTCGGTCAAATTGTTTTATCGCAATCATAATGAAGTTGAGTTAACTGAATCGGGTATACGACTTTTAGTGCATGTGAAAGAAATTTTGAATATTTCCAATGTCCTAAAGCAAGAAATCTCCGATATACAAGGATTTCATTCTGGGACTTTAAGAATTGGATCTTTTGGTGCTTCATCTTCTAATGTACTGATTCCCTTAATTCTAGAAAAATTTAGTTTAAAATATCCAAATATTGAAGTGTTTATTAAAGAAGGAACGGACAAAGATATTACTCAATGGATTCATGATCGTACTATTGATGTTGGATTTGTGGTTTTACCTGAAGAACGCTTTGATACTTTTCCTGTGATTGAGGATATCTTTGTAGCACTTATTCCTAAGTCCTATATACGATCACAACAAAGTGCAGTTCGATTGGATGAATTGGTAGAACATCCTTTTTTAATGACCTCAGCAGGCAGTCAAAACCATGTGACAGAGATGTTTAGAAAAGCCAATTTGAGTCCAAAAATTAAATGTTATTTTTCTCAAATTTTGACCATTATTAATATGGTGAACAATGGTGCTGGTGTTTCAATTGTCGCAGATATGGCCTTGAATAAAGAGTTGATGACACTGTTTCCCAATGTTCAAAAATTACCTTTATCACCGAATATTAAGCGGTCTATTAGTCTGGCAGTGAAGAATAAAAAACAGATGAGTCCAATTACACAGGCATTTATTGATATTGCACAAATGGTTTAGCACTTTATCGTGAGCGTTTCGCAGAAGAATAAAAGATGAGTATAAGCACAGCATGAATGATTTGATTTATAAACTCATAGGACGTCCTAAAACAGCATTTATACTATGTGGCTGTATTGCTAACCTATCCTTATGGGCAATCGGCCATATCAAAAGCTTTAGCATTTTATGGGTACTCAGCTTTTTCGTTTTTACCGCATTTTCTGCATTGGCTTTGTCTGTATATTTGATGGAAATTGTTGAGAAAAAGCCAAGATACAAAATCTACTTTCAACTGTTGTTTTACACACTTTTGATCATTTTATATTTAGCATTGAATACTTATAAATCTGTTTTAGATCAGAAATTTTTTCCACGAAGTTTAGTGATGTTTGTGGTTGTGTTTTTCACAATGTTATTGATGGTGAATTTAAGAGTTGTGGTTGGATATAGTTTCGAAAATATTAAAATGCTATGGAAAAGGCGTAAGTAATTTTGCTGCTGATCTTAATATATCTGATTTGAACGTTTTGGTTTATGCAACTAAACAAACAATACTAAACAGGCAATAAAGGAATGTGTTGATGGATTTAGAAACATTACAACGGCAAATCTGCAAAAAATATGAGTCAAAATATATCGAATTTAATCCGTCGGATAGGGTTGCAATTGCATTACAGAGTCTAGGTCAACAACCGATTTATGCAGTTCGAGTTGCGCTACAAAAACAAGACAATGTTTCTTGGTTTATTCACTGTGGAGAATATTCTTCAGCTGATGATTTTTATCAACCGCTGCATGCCTCGCATTTACAGCAATATTTACCTGAAATTTTACCTTATTTAGCGCTTGAGCACGGTTATCATGTCATTATTGATAAGGATGGCTATGAAGATGTTTGGTTGAATCCAACAACCGACTAAATTTAGCGAATCATCGCAATCTGTATAAAATAATGAATTGATTGTGATAGGAGTTAAAAAGTATCGTCATCACGACCAAAAAAAGCGAACCGAAGTTCGCTTTTTTAAAGTGTAAATTAACTACAGGACTTAGAAGAAGCCCATTGCTTTGGTTGAATAGCTAACCAATAAATTCTTGGTTTGTTGATAATGATCAAGCATCATCTTGTGGTTTTCACGGCCAATACCTGATTTCTTATAACCACCGAATGCAGCATGTGCAGGGTAGATATGGTAGCAGTTGGTCCATACACGACCAGCTTCAATCGCACGACCCGCACGATAAGAGGTATGCGCAGAACGCGACCATACACCAGCGCCTAAGCCATACATCGTATCATTGGCAATTCGGATTGCATCGTCATAATCTTTAAATGTTGCGACAGAGAGCACTGGTCCAAAAATTTCTTCTTGGAAAATCTTCATACTGTTGTCGCCTTTGAAAATGGTAGGTTCAATATAGAAACCTTGACCGACTTCCTGACGATCGCCGCCACCTGTAAGCAATTGAGCGCCTTCAGCACGACCTGTTGCGATACAACCCAAGATTTTGTCTTGTTGCTCTTGAGATGCCTGAGCACCAATCATGGTGTCTGTATCTAGAGGATGTCCAGTTTTGATGCGTTTTACACGTTCAACTGCCATTTCTAGGAATTTATCGGCAATACTTTCTTGAACCAAGGCACGTGATGGGCAAGTACATACTTCACCTTGGTTTAAAGCGAACATGGCAAAGCCTTCAAGCGCTTTGTCTAAATAGTCATCATCTTTATCCATGACATCTTCAAAGAAAATGTTTGGTGATTTACCACCAAGCTCAAGTGTCACAGGAATAATATTTTCAGTTGCATATTGCATGATCATTTGACCAACAGCAGTGGAGCCTGTAAATGCAATTTTAGCAATGCGTGGATTGGTTGCCAGTGGGCGACCCACTTCAACGCCGTAACCATTGACAATATTTAAAACGCCTGGCGGTAAAATATCTTGAATGAGTTCAGCAACAACTAAAATACTTGATGGAGTTTGTTCAGCAGGTTTAAGCACAATACAGTTACCCGCTGCAAGTGCCGGTGCAAGTTTCCATGCTGCCATAAGAATAGGGAAATTCCATGGAATGATCTGACCAACTACACCTAAAGGCTCATGGAAGTGGTAAGCAATGGTATCTTCATCAATTTCAGAAATACCACCTTCTTGTGCACGTAAACAACCTGCAAAATAACGGAAATGGTCAATTGCTAAAGGAATATCGGCTGCCAATGTTTCACGAATTGGCTTACCGTTTTCCCATGTTTCTGCAACTGCGAGTAATTCTAAATTTTCTTCTAAACGATCTGCAATTTTCAGCAGTACATTTGAACGTGTTGTTGGAGAAGCTTTGTTCCATGAAGCTTTGGCTTTATGTGCTGCATCTAATGCAAGTTCGATATCTTCTGCAGAAGAACGTGGAATTTTGGTAAAGGCTTTACCATCTACAGGAGAGACATTATCAAAATATTGCCCTTTAACCGGTGCTACCCATTTGCCATCAATAAAGTTTTCATATTGGGCTTTGAACTGTACTTTTGAACCAGGCTGATTTGGATCTACATAACGCATAAGAGTATCCCTTTACTTATATTCATGATCATTCATGATGTGTTTAATATGGCATGTATGAACAATGATTGTTTACATGATGGTTTGAGCATAGAGAGTCAAAGGTAGGGAAAAGGTTGGATGAAATCCAAGACATATTTGCGCTATGCTTTAATCTTTGGCAATATTTTCTTGTTTATTGGAAAATTGCTAAATATTGGAAAAAATTGGTTTTATTCTACAGCTTTGGTATGAGTTGTGTTGACTGAGGTTAAGCTCACTGTGTTAATGTGCTAGAGTAATTTATAGGCAGGTCCGCTGGATAAAAACAACAGAGAAAGGATAGGATATTTTTTAACGAATTACAGAGGAAGTAGCGTATGTTAAGCCAACAAGAGTTATCAAATAAACGGAGTTTAATTGAGCAATTACGCCAAAGTAGTAGTTTGTCTTTAAAACATGCTGATCAACTCGGGCAGAGTATTGCAAGTTCATGGCAACGTTCCAATTCAGCTGCGATTCCCAAAGATCGTGATGCTGCACCCTTGATGAATGTAAAACAAGAAAGAAAAACACTGTTAGAAAAAGCAATCGAACATTGTCGTGATGAATTAACCCATATCGCAGAACAGTCGGCAATGGTTGCTGCAGTAGGGGATATTGGCAGTACCATTATCTGGTCAGCCGCAAGTGGGCAAATGCGCAATGCCGCAGAACGTGTTCATTTTATTGCTGGTGGGCAATGGCGAGAAGATTTGGTGGGAACCAATGCTTTGGCACTGTCATTAAAAACCCAACAATCCAGTTGTGTGTTTTCTAATGAACATTTTATGTCTTCGGTGCATGACTGGGTTTGTTATGCCTCTCCAATTATAGATCCATATTCCAAACAAGTTTTAGGAGTAATTGATCTGTCAACCACATGGAATCATCACAATAGTTTGGGATTATTGGCGGCTGAGCGCTGTGCCTCAATTATTCAATCGGCATTGCTAGAGTTTCAGCAACAACATTTATTTATCCGGGCTTTTGCTGTGCCACAAGTGTTGTTCAATGGCAAGATCGTGGTACTGACACCACGACAAATTGAAATTTTGACTATTCTTGCGTTGTGTCCACAAGGGATGAATCTGGAAAATTTACATCAAGCGCTGTATGGTGAACGAAAAGTGAGTGTCGGCACATTAAAAGCTGAAATGTCGCAATTGCGCGATATCTTGGGTGGCATGCTGGGTTCACGGCCTTATCGTTTATTGGCACATGTTGAAGCAGATTTCTTGCAAGCAGAGAATGCTTTAGATGCAGGCTATACCGAATCCGCTTTAAAATTATGCAAAGGTGTATTTTTAGCTAAAACTGAAAGTCCTTTTTTATCGGCATGGCGAGACTGCCTTGAATCACGCCTGAGTGAAGCGATTTTTAAAGCCAATGAAACAGATGCTTTATTAAAACACCTTGCACATTTTCCAGAGGCGATTGATGCCGTTGAACGTCTGATTGAACTTACACCAGTCGGGCATCCTGCTCATCAAATTCTAATGAAATATAAAGATGAACATTGATTTTGCAGGATACTTTTAACTGATCATTCGCTTGCAAAGAAAAATGGATTTGAGCCTTTAAAGCTGTTTTTGGGCTAACCAGGAAAAAAGTTGATGATAAACTTCTTTTCTGACTTCTGGTGCCGATAAAACCAAGTCATGTAGTCCATTTTGAATGGTCATGACATTAACGTCGCCCTGTATTTTACCTGCATCCCTGATGATGTCTTTGACCTCTAAAATAACATCAGTGCTTTGAGCATCTCGGTTAAATTTCTTGGGATAGGTCGTTTTGTGAGAATGCATCACCAAGGTTGGTACATTGATCTGTACGCCTGCATGAATTTCTTTTTGCGCTTCAAAAATTGCATGCACAAAGCTTAAATATACTTTGGGGTAAGTTGGTTTTTTCCACTCTAAGCTGAAATCCCATTCGCCTTGCAAATCTTTATGCAGACTGGTGACATACCATTTATTTAATTCACTTGGAAACTTTAAATTAGGTAAGCGTTTACCCAGTGCGCTGAGTTTGGGTAGGGCTAATTTTTTCTTCCAAGCAGGCATATTAAAGTCATAAAAAGGACTATTGCACCATAAGGCTTGAATAAGGGGATGTTGTGGATAATGTGCTGCATATAATGTTGCGATCAATCCACCTGTAGAATGTCCTGCCAGTAACACCTCAGTGTGGCCTTCCTGACCAATAATCTTTAATGCTTGCGTGATTTCTTCATCATATTCATTCAAATTTAAAACATAATAATATTTTTGATGTGGTAAGTAAGAACGACCATATTTTCTTAAATCAAGTGCATAAAAATCATAATCATGTTGATTAAATTGTTCAGCCATTTCTGTTTGAAAGAAATAATCGATAAAACCATGGATATAGAGCACCGCTTTCTTGGTCGCTTGAGCTGCTTGTTTGCGTACCAAAGTTGCAATGACTTTACCATCATAGTCATCTGCTAAGTTTAAGGTTAGTTTTTCATAACCTGTACCAAGGATATCAGGTTGATATTCAGTAGATTGAGTGGTCATAGCATATTCCTGAATTTATTGAAAAATGAAATCCGAAAAATTACAGATAGTCTTTTACCAGCGCACAGGATTCATCATATAGTTTTTGTGCCAACTGTATATCTTTGGCTTTGCCTGATTTAAATGCAGGGGTTTGCAAACTCACATAATCACCATTGCGCTTTTCCCATGATGGATCAAAAGCAATTTTTTTAATTAATTCGGCAGGCTTAGATGGTGGAATAAGGCCAAGTTTAATTATTGCATATTGCCATTTGGGTAATTCACGATAAATCTCAGAATCTACGCCACCTGGATGTAATGCATTGCTGGTGACATGACTTCCATGTAGTTGTTTGGCGAGGATATTACTAAACAGCAGATTGGCTAATTTACTATTGCCATAGCTCAAAACACCGTTGTATTTTTTCACTTGATCCGCGTTAAAGTTTTCAGGTTGGATACAACCTAAAAGATGCATCATTGAAGCCAAATGAATTACACGACCTTGTTGGGCTTTTTGAACCAATGGAAGAAGTTTCAATGTCCAAAGAAAAGGCCCAAGATAATTTACCCCAAACTGTTTTTCAAAACCATCAGCTGTGGCCTCAAGATCAGGTGTCATCATGCCAGCATTGTTGACTAATACATCAATTTTTTCATATTTGGCAATAATTTCATTGGCTGCTTGGTTAATTTGTTCAAGACTATTTAAATCAAGGCGAATCACGTCTACTTGACCTGTACCGAATGACTCTAAGTGTTGTTGTGCTGTTTTTGCTTTTTCAGGATTACGACAAGCAATGATCACATGGTGACCATCCTTAATAAATGTTTCTGCAGTTGCAAGCCCGATTCCAGTGTTTGCACCCGTGATGATGATGGTTTTACTTGTTGTTGTCATTGCTGAAATAATCCGCTGATGTTTTAAGCATCATAGTCATAGATTGTGACTTTATCAATATATCTGACAATAATGATTGTCATTTTTTGATAAGCGTATAAAAAAGGAATACTACCAAAGTAATATTCCTGAGTATCAAGCATACTTCATTGTATTTGGCCTAAAACAGTTGTCAGGCTGAGTAGAACCAAAGGGGATCGTTTTTACATTGCTGATTCAAAAATTTTAATGACTTGAGCATCAGTTGCTTTACGTGGATTGGTCAACATACAGGCATCTTTTTGCGCATTTGATGTCATCACTGCATGATCTTCCGCTTTGACACCCAGTTCAGCTAAGCCAGAAGGGATACCAATAGATGATGATAACTCACGAATTGCATCAATCGCAGCAAAGGCAGCCTCAGTAACGGTTAAACCCTCAGTATTGACACCCATTAATTGGGCAATTTTTGCATAACGGTCTGGGCAGGCAATTAAGTTAAACTCACACACATGCGGTAATAGAATTGCGTTACATACGCCGTGTGGAAGGTTATAGAAGCCACCTAATTGATGAGCCATTGCATGTACATAACCTAAAGACGCATTGTTAAATGCCATACCTGCTAAATATTGTGCATATGCCATTGCATCACGTGCTTCAAGATTTTCGCCATTGGCAACAGCAGGGCTTAACCATTCACTAATCATTGAAATGGCTTTTTCTGCACATGCATCTGTAATTGGGTTCGCAGCAGTTGAAACATAAGCTTCTACAGCATGAGTTAAAGCATCCATACCCGTTGCAGCAGTTAAAGCAGCAGGTTTTGCAATCATGAGTTTAGGATCATCAATTGCAACAAGCGGTGTACAACGCCAGTCAACAATCGCCATTTTTACATGGGTATCTGTATTGGTGATAATACAGAAACGAGTCATTTCAGAAGCAGTTCCCGCCGTTGTATTGATTGCGACAAGCGGTGTCATTGGGACTTTACTTTGATCAATCCCTTCATAATCACGAATATGACCGCCACCTGCGGTGACTAAGCCAATTCCTTTTGCACAGTCATGAGAAGATCCACCGCCTAAAGACACAATAAAGTCACAGCCATTATTGTTATATTCATTTACGCCATTGTGTACATTAATATCTGTCGGGTTTGGTTCTGCACCAGGAAAAACATGACTGTCTACACCAGCTTCTTTGAGATAGTCAACAATAATGTCTGCAACACCAAATTTGAATAATCCAGCATCAGTGACGATGAGGGCTTTTTTTGCCCCTAAATTTTGTGCTTTAGCACCGACTTCTTTGGCACAACCTGGACCAAAAAGTGAGACGCATGGGATGTAAAAACCGTTTGTTTGATCTGCTATATTTTTAAAAGCCATGGTGCGATTCCTTCTACCATTGTTATTTCATCATTCCAGAAAGGTGATGATCACCTTGAGGTTGAGTATCAGTTTTG
>NZ_WJYH01000029.1:0-57701 GCF_009668065.1 Acinetobacter sp. RIT698 | reverse complement strand
TGATTTGAGCAGTTTAGCCAGACCATAATCGCCATTGCCTGCATTGTTATTGACAATCACCAGATCTTTAACGCCAAGTTCAATCAGCCCATCGATCAGCTCTGCGGGTTGTCCTGCTGTTCCAAAGCCACCAATCATAATGGTTGCACCATCTTTGATTTGTGACAGAACCTCGGTCAATGAGGTGGCGTTTTTATCAATCATCTGACTACTTCCTGTACTATGAATCACTCATTTGTTTCATCCTAGAAACCGATGAAACATAAGTTGAGTGTTTTGTTCGGATTTCTTATCTTTATTCTTGATAAATTTTATATTTACTTCTAGGCTTAAAGACAGAATTTGTTCGATCATCATTTTTTATGTTCGATGATCGAACATTATCCCACTAAAACAGTCTGATTTTGATTGAGTATAATTTTAATGCAATTGGCTTTAAAATAAGGATCTGCGTTATGGATAATGAACACAACAAAACCACCCGATTAATCCATCATGCTGAAAATAAAAAGATCATTCGCCATGAAGATTTTATTGCAGGGATTGCAAAAGGTTTGGCAATTTTGGAATGTTTTGGGCCTGAACGACACCGCTTGAATATCAGCACTGCGGCAGAAAAAACCGGAATGACCCGTGCAGCAGCGCGTCGCCAGTTACTCACATTAGAATACTTAGGCTATTTAGACTTTGATGGACATTACTATTATTTAACCCCGAAAATCCTTAAATTCTCTGGTGCTTATTTAGATGGCTCCCCTTTACCTAAAATTTGCCAACCCTTATTAAATTTATTGACCAATCAAACCTCACTGATTTATTCCGTCATGGTGCTAGATGGTTATGAAGCGATTACCATTGCACGTAGTGCTGCACACCAACAAACAGACCGTGTTAATCCATATGGCTTACATTTAGGTAATCGCCTGCCAGCACATGCAACCTCTGCGGGGAAAATTTTGTTGGCGCATTTAAATGTCGAAGAACAAAAACAGTGGCTGACCCAGTATCCATTAAAGCGTCTTACTAAATATACCTATACTGACAGTGAAGCCTTTATAGAATTACTGCATGAGATTAAAGAACAGGACTGGTGTTATTCCTGTGAAGAACATGAATTGGGGGTGCATGCTGTAGCCGTTCCAATTTATGACTCGAATGCGGTTGTTGTTGCCGCACTCAATATTGTCTCTCCTACCATACGTACAACCAAAGATTATTTAATTACGCATATTTTACCCTTACTGCAAGAAACAGCGCGGGATTTACGCCAAGTGATTTAATGGCTATTGAGATAACAAATTCGAAGGAGTTTCAGTGACGCTTCCCTGATCCATCTATAACGGCCGTGCATTTTAATAGGTCAATTCATCGGCATCAATGCAACTTGAAAATATCATAAATACTTATGGGTTTAATTGTTTTGATTTTTCATACGCTCTGCTAATACTTCTTTGAGTGCGTGAGTTCCATTTATGGCTGATGGGAAACCTGAATAGATGGTCATCAAAAGCATGATTTCTTTTATTTCAGTTTCGGTCAGTCCTATGTTTAGACCCGCATTAATATGAAATTTCAGTTGTGGTTGCGCTGTCCCCAACGCAGTTAATGCAGAAATCGTGGCGATTTGTCTGTACTTTTTGCTTAAACTATCTCTTGAAAAAATATCAGCATAACCATATTCAAGCGTGAATTTTACCAATTCAGGTGAAAAAGTATTATAAGCAGCTTTTAATCGTTCAACTTGAAGACTGTCCAAGTTAGATAATTCTTGTTCACCTAATTTTAATCGATTGGTTGGCTTGGCTTTGCTTGCTGTTTTTCCGATTTCATCGTTAATGCCGTGTTTTTCTCTTTCTAGCAAAACTTCTTTTAAAGCATTCATTGCATTGATGCTACTTGGAAAACCTGAATAAACAGACATTTGTAAAATCACTTCTTTGACTTCGTTAATCGAACTCCCAGTATTTAATGCCCCGTTTATATGAACTTTTAACTGTGGTTGCGCATTTCCCATGGCTGTCAATGCGGACACAACCGCAATTTCTTTGGATTTCAAGTCAAGCCCATCTCTTGAATAGACATCGCCGAAAGCATATTCGATGATATATATTCCTAAATCAGGCGAAATATCTTTTAGGCTATTAATAACTTTTTCGCCTGCTTCTCCATCAATTTCTTTGAGTTTGTCCCAACCTCGTTTATATCTGTTTAGCTGTATTTCATCTTCAGTAGGCTTTGCAGAATTATTGGTTTTTTGATTGCTCACACGCTCTACTCCTAAAATTTGATCACCTGATTTAGTCCCATCAAGATAAAATTTTGCCGACTCAGCCAAGAGCCCATCAATAACAGCTTGTTCAACAGCTACTTTAGAATCGATAGGATGAACAGCAGCTACAGCCTGTGCAGATACGATTGTTCCAAAATATAAAAAAGTTAAAACAATAGTGAATCGTTTGAATAACATCATTTTTTCCTCTTTTTAATATGGTTTAAAATAATGAAGCGATAGTCCCTCTGAGAATAAAATGATTGCTCATCATCGTTTTGTATGGATCTATTGTTGTTCTTGCCCAATATCGACCAAATCACTAAATATTGGACAATTTCATTCAAAGTTAAATGTGGATAAGCTGTTGTCGTTACATCATTGTTATAATCAGCCGAGCTTGGATAGTATCACATGCATCAATGTAATATTTATAATTACTACTCAATAGCCTAATCTATGTTTATAAAATATGGATATTTTTTTTGATTCACTTCATGTAATCACATGCTTTTAATGAAAAATATATAATTTCTTTTATCCAAATCCAAGTTTAATAATTTTTTATTATGTAGAATAATTAAAAATTTAATCACACTAGACAGTGTTCATAATGACAAAAGTGATTTATGGCTGAAAGTGTTTTCAATGTCGAAATAACAAATTCGAGGGAGTTTCAAGGATGCTTCCATGATCCATATACATTACCTGTGTATAGAGTACTAAGGTGAATGGAATAGTTTCAGCACCTAGATTTTGAGTGTGAATTAGTCACTGCAAGGCTTGATCAACTGAGATCAAACCTTTGTCTACCCCTCAATCATAAACGATCACAACCTGATTTATTGATAGCCGCCAACATGTGGAATGTTTTTTTGCACATCAAACAGATGGACCAAGGCTGGTAGAATCGCAATCAATGACTCTTTAGCGCCTTGGCGACTGCCCGGCAAAGTAATCACCAAACTCGTGTCAATATAGCCTGCAATGCCTCGACTAAGTGCCGCATAAGGGGTACGTCTCTGACCAAAACTACGCGAAGCTTCCATTAAGCCGGGGATTTCGCGTTGGAGTAAAGGTTGAATGGTCTCCACCGTTAAGTCTTTTGGGCCTAGTCCTGTTCCACCAACCGTCAAAATCAGCGGATAATGATTTTTTTGTTGTTCAATTAACGCCAACAACTGTTCTGGAGAGTCAGCAATCACTTGATAGTTCACTTGACTAAAATTGGCTTGTTCAAGAATTTCTAAAACATTTTGCCCTGCTGTATCAGGTTTTTTTCCTGAAGCAACGGTATCTGATAAAACAATCACTGATGCAGATAAAGTCTGTTTGAGCGTTCGGGTAAAATGCGATTTACCGCCTTTTTTCAGTTGTAATTTACATTGGTCAAGGCATAAGTCTTCAGGTTCGCAGTGTGGTTTAAGCATATCATATAGAGTTAAGCCTGCTAAACTGACTGCGGTAAGCGCTTCCATTTCTACGCCCGTAGGACCAATGGTTTCAACCGTTGCAATAATTTCAACATGTTGTTCATGTAATTCATATTCGACATCTGCACGATATATCGGTAAAGGGTGACACAAAGGAATCAGTTCATCTGTGCGTTTTGCTGCCAAGATTCCAGCAATACGTGCCGTTTTTAGTGCATCACCCTTTTCAGTATTTCCTGTGCGTAACAGTTCTATGCAATGTGCAGGCGCATATAAAATTCCTGTTGCTACTGCTGTCCGATAGCTATCTGCTTTCATCCCTACATTTTTCATTGCCTGTTCCTGATATGGCGGTATTTTTTACATGACAAAACATACTTTGTGAAGAACACACTTTGTGAAGTTTGCTCGATATGTTTTTACATATGCCATTGATAAATTGTCTGTTCACACTGTTTGCTTAACAACACTTGCTGTTCAGCTTCATGATTCTTTTGTTGACTACTGTATTCTGAATACGTGTGCCCTAAATGTGTAGATTTGGAATGATGTGCAAAAGAATGATTGTGCTCAGAATGTCGATGCGCTGATTGCTGCGCTTGAGAATGATGATGCTGAGGTTGATTGTGCTGAGATAAATGGTCATCAGAAGCGCCATGATCATGCTCACAGTCATGGTGGTGAAATGAATCTTTTTGTACTGAATGATCTTGTTCCACATCATCTTTTCGAATACAACAACCCGCAACATACTGGCTACTGCCATCCAGATAAAATTCTTCTTTCCATACGGGAACCTCATGTTTTACCCGTTCTACTGCTTCTTCACAGGCTGCAAATGCTTCACGGCGATGCGCTGCATAAGCAATCGCAATAATGGCTTTTTCACCGATGTTTAAAGCACCAATACGATGAATAACCCGTACATAAGCCACTGCAAATTTTTGTTGAATCTCTTGCTCAATTTGGCGAATCATTTTTTCTGAAACAGGCGCATAGGCGGTATATTTCAGTGCTTTGACCGCTTTGCCTTCATGATGATTACGTACTGTTCCAATAAAGATGCCAATGCCACCGCATTCAGGAAAGTCTTGAATCGGGTCAAAACTGTCTTGAGTTAAGGCTGTATCCTGAATTCTGTTGAATTGTTTAAGCGTCTGTTCAAATGTATGCATATCAACCTCCCGCAACAGGTGACAGTAAAACCACAGTACTGTCCGCTGTTAATAAGGTCTGACGTGGGATAATCTCTTCGCCTATTGCACATGCACAACGCTCAAGCATGTTTCCTGCATGTGGATAAGCGCGTACCACATAATCCAAAACATCCGAAATCCTCATTTCAGACTCACATTGCAGAGTTAAATCAGTCGGCAGTAAACGTTCAATTGCACCAAAGCATTCAATTTTTACGGTCATGTGCTGCTGGATATCTTTGAATTGATTGGCAATGTTTGCCGAGTCTGGTGTATTTGGAATAGTAAATTGATCTGACATATTAACCTCCAATCATATACATACTGATTTTTCGAGATGATGAATGTTTTGATTTTGGCTGTTGATAAATCTCATCAAAGCCTTGTTTTTTCTGCCAAATATAATCAGACAAAGTATCTTGTAATTGCCTATGCTGTGGCGAATCTAATGTTATTGGCGAATATACAGCTGCATTTGGTGAACTGGTTTGCGCTAATCGGAGAGGCTCTAAAACAGGTGAATCTTGATTCAGTGCCTTAATTTGTGCTTTTAGGCTGATCCCCTTTGGCGCAAATAGACAATTATAAAAATCACCTTGTGCGGTTAAACGCACACGGTCACATGTGCCACAAAATGAATTGGTAATGGTCGAAATGATGCCAATCGGATAACCATCAATAAAATACTGCCGTGCAGGCTCGGAAGACTGTCCTTGCTGTAAAGTGACAACAAAGTCCTGCTGTAATTGAGCTAAAATTTCTTGCTCACTGACAATATTAGTTTGCGACCAAAGACCAGCACCATCCAAAGGCATAAATTCAATAAATCGCACGGTAAAATGGTGTTGAATCGACCAGTGTGCTAAGGGCAAAATCTGATCATCATTGATGCCTTTGATCAATACAGCATTGATCTTGATCTTAAAGCCTGCTTGTTGTGCTGCGACAATGCCCTCTAACACGGGATGTAGTTCTTTTTGAGTCAGTGCCTTAAATTGTGCTGGATCTAGACTATCCAGACTGATATTCAAGTCATCTAAACCCGCTTGTTTTAACTGGCTTGCGTATTGTTTAAGATAGTGTGCATTGCTGGTCATTGAAATACGTTTGAGCCCCAGCTTTCTTAATTTTTGTAGCTCATCAATAAAGTGCACCACACCTTGACGCATTAACGGCTCACCACCAGTGATCCGAATCTGTTCAATGCCATGTCGCACCATAAACTCACAAAACACATAAAGTTCTTCAAAACTGAGTAAATCGTGTTTTTTCATCCATTCAGGATGTTCGGGCATACAATAGACACACTTAAAATTACAGCGATCTGTCACTGAAATTCGGAGTTTACGCTTGCTACGACCATATTGATCGACAAAAGCCGTTCCCACTTCGTATTGTGTCATTGCATTCATTTACACATCCCAAGCACGATTTAAATTCAAGATTGTTTAAAACTTAAAATCTGCGCTATTTTATTGATCTTGAAATTGCAAAAAGTGTTCCAACTTTGATCATTCACCAATGTGTTTAAGCTAAAACCTGCTCGAATTCTCTCAAAAATAGAGATTTGCAAAAAACGAGTCCAAACCAAGCCAATCAATGTAAAAACTTGAGCTGTTGATATTGCTGTAATTCATCCAAAGAATTGATGCTGTGAAAAAACAGTGCATGATTTTCAAATAACGCTTCCTGAGCGTGCAAATCAGAAAAACATGCCTTTAAACTGCGTTGTCCTTGTTCAAGATGAGTGCAGATTTGATTTAAAGCACTGCGCTTTAACAAACAAAATGGATATAAGGCTTTGCCATTGATATTGACATAAGCCACTTGTGCTAAGGGATGACCCGCTAAAGCCATATGTAAGCTTTCAATAACCTCAGGCGGAATAAATGTCACATCACAGGGCACAAAAAGTACATAGTCAGATGTCACATAAGACCAGGCACTTTTTATTCCCATCAGCGGACCATAAAAGCCTTTTTCATCATCCTGATAGCAATACAAACTAGGAATAAGTTTTTGATAAATTGAATAATCACGGTGGCTATTGACCCAGACCTGCGCGACTCGATTTTTTAGTTGTTGGTGGATCTTGATCAATTGAATTTGATCATCGAACTTCTGTAATAGTTTATTGATTCCATTCATACGCCTTGCCTGACCACCCGCAAGAATGACAAGATCAGTTTGTGGATATTGCTTGGCTTTCTTGGGTTTTATAATTCTTTTCATTGTGTAAGCTCCGCTTGACAGGCTTTAATCAATCCGCGAATTTCAGGTAGACATGAACCACAATTACCGCCTGCTTTTAGACATGCAGTCACTTGTTTTTCATGATTGATATTGTTTTCTTTAATGGTTTGAATAATTCGATTTTTGCCTACCTTAAAGCAACTACATACCAATGGCCCTTCACTATTGCCCATCGACATGGCTTGTCCAGCAAGTAACGCTTTACGATGCATCGCACTTAAACGATCACGTTTAAATAAACTGGCAACCCAATCACGATCAGGCAACAAGGCTTTGGGTGCAATATATAAACTTGCAATAAGGCGACCTTCTTTTAACACCACACTATGGCTGATGTGTGCAGTTTGATCTTCCAAGTTCAACCACTCAAAACTCTCATCTTCAAAGGGTAAGAGTTGTTTGAGATGTTGGGTAGTTTGGGTAAAACGACGACGATCCGCCAATTCATAGCGTACTGCTTTGGCGGTCTGAATTTTTGTCCACCACACCGTATTTTCGATGCTATTTTTAACAATGTGTTCATACCCTTCGCGGACATAAAATACCCCTTGCCACTGAGTATAAAATGGCTGAATCATCACAGGGGTATGTTTGAATTCTGGCTCGCCTGAAATTGCATCTACCACTGGATTGACCACTTTGCCAATACGGGCATCCGAAGCAAATTGATCATTCCAATGAATCGGGGCGAAAATTTGTCCACGGCGGATATTGTCACTGAGTACAGCACGCAAGACACAATTGCCCCAAGCCGATTTGATTTCGACCAATTCGCCTTCTTTCAAGCCATATTTCAATGCATCATTGGGGTGAATTTCACAAAAGGGTTCTGCTTTATGGGTGCTTAAATTGGCAGATAAACCTGTACGGGTCATGGTGTGCCACTGATCTCGAATCCGCCCTGTATTGAGAATTAAAGGATATTCAGTATTGCTTTGATGGACTGGATCTATCGCCATCGTGGCAATAAATTTAGCTTTGCCATCTGCATGGCTAAACTGCCCCTGTGAAAACAATTGTGCGAATGCATGCTCAGCCTGATTGCGCATGATCACTGGCCATTGAATGGGCGCCAATTGATCATATTCATCCAATGAAAGATCAGTTAAACCTTGTAAATTGAAATAACGAAAGCTTTGTGTATTTGATCGCGTATTAATCTCTGCGTTTTGATACGAAGATAACTGTGCATGTTCTTTAAAAATCTCGTGGCTATTTGCAAAATCAAAGCCAGTAAATCCAAGCTTTTTAGCCACTTGTGCCACAGCCCACCAATCCGCTTTGGCCTGCTCAGGTGGGTCTAAAAAAGCACGTTGTCGTGAAATACGGCGTTCTGAATTGGTGACCGTACCATCCTTTTCCCCCCATCCCAATGCAGGTAAGAGCACATCGGCAAACTGAGTGGTGTCGGTATCTTTGCAAATATCAGAGACCACAACAAACTCACAACTGTTCAAAGCACGTTTAACCTGATCGGCATTGGGTAGGCTGACCACCGGATTGGTCGCCATAATCCAAATAGCTTTAATCTTGCCACTTTCCACTGCTTCAAAAAGATCAACGGCTTTTAATCCAACCTGTTTGGCAATACTTGGACTGTTCCAAAAACTTTGCACAAGCTGTTGATGTTGTTGATTGTCTAAGTCCATGTGTGCTGCCAGCATATTGGCCAGTCCACCTACTTCACGCCCGCCCATTGCATTGGGTTGTCCTGTCATTGAGAACGGTGCTGCGCCCAACTTTCCAATTTTACCCGTCAACAAATGACAATTAATGATGCTATTGGCTTTGTCCACACCACGTGAAGACTGGTTTACCCCCATTGAAAATAGGGTCATGACTTTTTCAGTTTGGGCAAACTTTTCAAAAAAGAGCTGGAGTTTTTCTAGCGAAATTCCTGTTTTCACTGCAACATCTTGGATATCTGTTTCAGCTTGCGAACTTTTTAGTGCCGTATCTAGCCCTTGGGTATGTGCCTCAACAAATGCGCTATCCGCATAACCCTGTTGATATAAATATTGTAATAGCCCATTAAACAAGCAAACATCTTGACCAATCAGAATAGGCAAATGTAAATCAGCTGCTTCACATGTGGCAGTAAAGCGTGGATCTATCACCACCACAAATAAATCACTTTGCTTTTGTTGTCTTAATTCTTTGGCTTTCATGATGCGTTGATACATCACGGGATGACACCATGCTGTATTTGAACCGACCAAAATCACCATGTCAGTATGTTCAAAATCATCATAACTTGCAGGTACTAGATCCTCACCAAAAGCACGCTTATGTGCGGCAACCGCCGAAGACATACACAATCTTGAATTGGTATCGATATTGGCTGTGCCCAAATAGCCTTTAACGAATTTATTTACCACATAATAGTCTTCCGTCAACAACTGACCCGAAACATAAAATGCGACACTGTCACGACCATATTGCTCGATATAGTGTTGGAATTTAGTGGCAATTAAATCTGTTGCGCTATCCCAATCTGTGACTTGCTGATGGGGATGACGCCCAAGCATCGGATGTAAAACACGTGTGCCCAATCCCAGCGTATCGGCTAAATTACTGCCTTTAATACACAGTTTTCCGTAATTCGAGGGATGATTGACATCGCCAACCACAGACACTTTTGGTCCTAGCGTGGTGTCTTGCACTGTTGCTGTGACACCACAGCCTACACCACAGTAAGGACAAGTGGTTTGTGTGCTTGTGATCTTATGTTCTGTGGAGCTAGGCAGTTCCATTACAGGGATACTATTCATTGCTGCTGTGCTCCTCAATGCTATACATTCACTTGAATATGGCTTTCATTTTTAATCGCCCCCTCCTGTTAAGATGAAGGGGGTTAAGCGATATAAATCAGCCTGCTTTTTTTAATGCAAAATCCCGACCAAATAACAATTTATTGCGAATCGAAGAAATTGGGGTTTGATCAGCAATCAACTCAGCGTACCAAGTGCCATCCTCTGTATCACCAAACAGTACCGCACCAACGACTTTATCCTTTTGAATAATAATGCGTTTGTAGATTTGACGTTTTTCATCATTCAGAATAATGTCTTCGAAATCTTCTAGAGGTTGACTGTTTTCTAAATCAATGCGGCCTGCTGAAAAAACATCACAACCACTGACTTTTAACTGGGTTGGAACAGTCGGTGCTTTAAAGGTCAAACTGCCGTGTTCGGCCAAATGTGATGCACAAATAAAGGCTTGACCCCATAAAGGTTCGACCAAACCAAAAGTTTGGTTACGATGCTCAATACATTCACCCACTGCATAAATACTTGGATCATAGGTTTGCATGGTGTCATTGACCAACACACCGCGATTACAGCGTAAACCCGCACTTTGTGCCAAAGCCATATTTGGGCGAATACCCACGGCAAAAACCACCAGATCTGCATCTAAAAGGGTGCCATCTTTTAACCGAACCTGGGTAACATGACCATTTTCACCGAGTAATTCTTCTGTATTGGCTTCTGTGATGATCGGAATGCCCTTTTGCTCAATTGCTGTTTTCAACATTTGACTGGCTTTAGCATCAAGTTGGCGATCCATAATGCGATCCATCAAATGCAAAACCGTCACATTCATACCACGTTGCTTTAAACCATATGCGGCTTCTAGCCCCAATAGACCACCACCAATCACCACGGCATTGTTTTTAGATTTGCAGTAGTCGAGCATATTATTGACATCATAAATATCACGAAAGCTCAACACGCCATCCAAATCTGAGCCTTTGACTGGTGGAATAAATGGTTTTGAACCCGTTGCTAAAATCAAACGGTCATAGCTCACCACTAGACCTTTTTCGGTATAGACTTGCTTACGGGGACGGTCAATACGTACCGCAGCATCACCCGCAATAAAACGAATATTTTTATCGGCATACCATGAATGGGGATGTAGCATAATGTCGTCAATGGTTTTATCCCCTGATAAGACAGGCGACAGCATAATCCGGTTATAGTTACCCCAAGGCTCCTCACCAATCACCGTCACCTCATAACGATCAGGTGCCATATCAAGCAAATCTTCCAAGCAACGCATCCCTGCCAATCCGTTCCCCACCAGAACTAAATTGATTTTTTCCTGAGCCGTACCATTATTGGTGATATAAGTTTTTTGTGGCGTTGGACTGACCCAGACACGGCCATTTTCAATTTTGCTTGGAAAAACCAATAGTTTTTGATCTTTGTCTTCTAAACAACGGCCTGTTGCTAAACTAAAATGTTGCTTATAAATCGGTGATGCAACTACACGTTCACCTTGTAAATCACCAATAATTCCACGTGACATGACAAAGGCTTTGCTAAATGGGTCTTGGTTGCTCAGCGCATATACACGCTTTTCACTGCCTACCCGAAAAATAGCCACTTGTTGTTGTCCCAGTAATGCGCCTACACCTGTATTGGGCGTAATGTCTTGCAATGCACAAATATCCAGCCAATCGAGTTCATTCATATCTTTTAAAATGGTCATTGTATTTATCCTTTTAACAACGTTGATCAGATCTTCCACGAGACTTGTTTTTAAACTGTGGAATAAGGCCAATAAAGCAAGTGTTCATATGCTTATGCTTCAACTACAGGAATACGGCTCTGATCACGTTCTGATTCAGTTTTTGGGCGAATTTGCCCACGGACTTTGGCAAACTGAATATGTGGATCTTGCTGTTGCTCAGCTTTGGCATTAATAAAGGTCACAAAACGTTTACGTACTTCAGGATCTTCCACCGCAGTGCGCCATTCGTCTTGATAAGTGCCTACCACATGGCTCATTCGACGTTCAAGTTCAGCAGCAACCCCTAAGGAATCATGCACAACAACATCTTTAAGATAATCCAAACCACCTTCCATATTGTCACGCCATACTGAAGTCCGTTGTAAACGATCCGCTGTTTGGATATAGAACATAAAAAAGCGGTCGATATATTGAATTAAAGTTTGCGTATCTAGGTCAGAAGCTAAAAGTTCTGCATGGCGAGGTTTCATTCCCCCATTGCCACAAACATATAAGTTCCAGCCTTTTTCAGTGGCTATCACCCCAACATCTTTGCTTTGTGCTTCGGCACACTCACGGGTACAGCCCGAAACTGCCATTTTTAATTTATGTGGGGAACGCAAACCTTTGTAGCGATTTTCAAGGAAGATGGCTAAACCGACCGAATCATCGACACCATAACGACACCATGTGCTCCCAACACAAGATTTAACGGTACGTAATGACTTGCCATAGGCATGACCAGACTCAAAACCAGCATTGATCAGCTTTTCCCAAATTTCTGGCAATTGATGGACTTGTGCTCCAAATAAGTCTACCCGTTGCCCACCGGTTAGCTTGGTATATAAACCATATTCTTTGGCAATCTGACCGACTGCAATCAAACCATCTGGCGTCACTTCACCGCCTGCCATACGTGGTACAACAGAATAAGAACCATCTTTTTGAATATTGCCTAGATAGTAGTCATTACTGTCTTGCAACCCAGCATGATTTGAGGTGAGAACAAAGTCATTCCAGCAAGATGCCAAGATATTGGCCACTGTAGGTTTGCAAATATCACAACCTAAACCATGCCCATGTTGTTGAATCAAATCATCAAAGCTTTTAATTTCATTGACCCGTACCAAGTGATACAACTCTTGGCGTGAGTAAGCAAAGTGTTCACAAAGATGATTATTGACCGTTACCCCTTGGCGTTGTAATTCAGATTTTAAAACTTGGGTCACTAAGGGTGCACATCCACCACATGCGGTTGCGGCTTTGGTACATTTTTTTAACGCACCTAATGAGGTCGAACCCTCTGCAATTGCACTACAAATATCTGCTTTAGAAACGTTATTACATGAACAAATCGTGGCACTGTCTGGCAATAAATCTACACCACTACCTCCCGCTTTTGCTGAAGATTGTGCATAGCCCGGCATGATTAAACTTTCTGGATTTTCAGGTACAGCCAATCCATTGAGCATCATTTGCAATAAGTCGTTATATTCTTTGGCGCAACCGACCAGTACCGCACCTAGTAATTGGGTTTTCTCTGCATTGACCACGATCTTTTTATAGACCATTGCATCTTCATCGGCATAGAAATAGCTCAATGCATTTGCAGTCATGGCATGCGCATCGCCTACCGATGCCACATCGACACCCATCAGTTTTAGCTTGGTGCTCATGTCTGCGCCAACAAATGTAGGGCAACTTTGTTGCATCACATGTTTTGCCGCAATCCGTGCCATGTCATAACCGGGCGCCACTAAACCATAAATTTTATTGTTCCATAATGCACATTCACCAATTGCATAAATGTCTGCATCTGAGGTTTGGCAGTAATCGTTGATCACGATACCACCACGCTCACCTAAAGCTAAACCACTTTGGCGCGCCAATTCATCACGTGGGCGAATCCCTGCTGAAAATAGAATAATATCTGTTGCAAGTTCTGAACCATCTGCAAACTTCATCACATGGGTGCTATTCACACCCTCTTCTATAGATGAAGTGGCCTTTTGGGTATGGACTTTCACGCCTAAATTTTCAATCTTGGCGCGTAAAACTTTTCCACCCAAATCATCAATTTGTACTGCCATTAAACGAGGTGCAAATTCAACAACATGGGTTTCCAAGTCTAAATCACGAAGCGCTTTGGCAGCTTCCAAACCCAACAAACCACCGCCAATGACCACACCCGATTTTGCCGATAAACTCGCTGCCCGAATCGCATCCAAGTCATCAATGGTACGGTAAACAAAACAGTTGTTACGGTCGTGACCTGAAATTGGTGGAACAAAAGCATAGGAACCCGTCGCAAGCACCAATTTGTCATAGCTAATCACATCGCCATGATTGGTGGTGATGGATTTATTGCAGGTATCTATATCAGTAGCTTTGGTGTTTAAGCGCAGGTCGATACCATAAGCATCGGCAAAGTCAGCACGACAGAGGGTTAAATCTTTTGCAGACTTCCCTGTAAAATATTCAGTCAAATGTACACGGTCATAAGCTAAACGGGGTTCTTCTGCCAAAATCGTGATTTCAACTTCATCACCTGCATGTTCCAGCACAGATTCAATAAATTTGTGCCCAACCATTCCATGACCAATCATCACTAATTTCATATCGATTCTCCTCGATTGTTTTTGCTCTTGTTATTCAATTAAGTCGCACTGTTTTGTTTAAGACTTACAGCATTTTGTTCCATGCTATTTCGCTCAAGTACCGCAGCTTCAAATAACTTTTGCTCTTTCTCTTTATGTTCAACCGAAAAACGGATCATCAATACACAACTTGCAGCAATCACCACCAGACCACCTAAAACCATCAGCGTCGTTTGAATATCCAACATGCCTTTTAATAAGAAACCAGCAGCAACAGCACCGACATTACCGCCTGCACCGATAATGCCAGCCACACCACCCAAAGCATCGCGATCAATAAATGGAACCAGTGCATAGGTCGCACCGCAAGCCATATGGGTAAATAAAGCAAATACTGTCATGACCAAAATCGCCAGAATTGCAGTATTCATTTGAGAAAAGACAATCAGAAATACGCCTTCTAACAGGATCATGGCAAACAATACTTTAGTACGACCATCGAGACCTTTTTTAGTCGCCACCTTGTCTGAAACAATACCGCCAAGTGCACGGGCAAACAGTGCCAGTAAACCAAAAATCCCTGCGGCCATACCCGCTTCTTTTAAACCAAATTTGAAATGATCCACATAGTACATTGCGACAATGTTGTGAATAAAAATTTCGATACCAAAACAAGCAGCATAAGCACCAAATAGAATCCAGACACGGTAGTTTTTTGCAGCATGTATTAAAATCGCCATACCACCTTTTTTATCACTGCCTACATGCAGACCTTGCGCACGAAGTTCTTTAAAATCACCTTGTGGGCAATCTTGAGTAAACTTCCAATACATTGCACCGACGATTAACATCATCACACCAGGTACAATCAGCGCAATTCTCCATCCCATGGCTTGTTCAACACCAAACATCACCAATGCAGCAAGCATCAATGGCATCAAGGCTTGAGTTGCTCCACCACCCGCATTGCCCCAACCTGCGGTGGTTGCATTTGCAGTTCCCACCACATTTGGCGCAAACATAATACTGGTGTGATATTGCGTGATGACAAAGCTGGCACCAATTGCACCAATCAATAGACGGAAAAATAAAAAGGATTCATAACTATTGGCAGATGCCACACCAAATACAGGGATACTGCCGATAATCAGTAATGCGGTATAGGTTTTACGAGGACCGTATTTATCGCATAAGGGACCGACAATCAGACGTACTAAAATCGTGATGGCAACCGCGGCAATATTGATATTGGCAATTTGATCTTTAGTCAGATGGAATTCACCTGCAATAACAGGCATTAACGGCGCACAGGCAAACCATGCAAAGAAACAGACAAAAAAGGCGAGCCAACTCATATGGAAGGCTCGCATTGCTGCGCTGCTAAAATTGAAAAGATGAATTTTTGTCGCTTTTTTCGCATCTAAATTTGAAGACATAGCTTCGATCTCCTGAACTGAACGCATATAAGTTGCTGTTATGCACGAGGCATATCAGTAACGATCAGAACGGACGTCGTTGGCCGTCTTACAAATTTTGAAAGTCTTCTTTGACTTGGATTAAACCAATGCATAGTTCATGCCAGTTTTATATTTTGGCTATATATTTTTTTATTTTGCTTGAATACTCAGTACTTATGATTTAATGGTCGTGCATAAATAGCGCAATCAACCATCATGTTTTCTGTCTGTGTGGATAAAATGTAAATCATAAAACTGCATGTTTAGGAGGCAAATTGCGTCAATAAAGTGCATCACTTTTCTTTAACATCCTGCGACTATGATTTTAAACAGCAAATTTAATCCGAGATATTGGCATCTAAATTGCTTATATGCTGAAAGTTCATGTCAGGACAAATCTGAGTAGCGACATGCCAAAATTAAGAATTGCCCTGATCGATGATGATATAGAGCGGGCATCTTTTATCAAATCATCTTTGATCGAACATGGTTTCGAGGTGGTCGCATGCCTGATGATTGACCATTTAAACAGTACAGATCTTCAACACTTACATGCCGATGTGATTTTGCTGGATATGGACCATCCACATCGAGATATTATTGAAAGCTGCGTAAGTCAGTTTGATTTGCCCACTGTGCTTTTCACTAAAAACTCGCAAAAAGACACCATCAAAAGTGCCATTGAAGCAGGTGTAACTGCCTATATTGTCGATGGTATTGATCCTGAAAAACTGGAAAGTATTTTAGAAATTTCGATTGAGCAATTTAAAAAACATAAAAAACTCTTGAAAGATCTCAATGAAACCAAATGCAAACTAGCAGACCGAAAAGATATTGAAAAAGCCAAAGTGATGCTGATGCAGATGCATCAAATTGAAGAAGAACAAGCCTTCAGTTTGTTACGAAAAAATGCCATGAGTCACCGTATCACCATGGGGGAAATGGCAAGAAAGTTAATCGATGCTCAAGCCTTGCTACAAGCTAATTTCAAGGAATAAACAATGAACACACTTGAAACCACGGACATTCAATTAGGCTATATTCCTTTGCTGGATTGCACTGCGATACTTTGGGCACAACATCAAGGCTATTTTACCGAGCAAGGCCTCAATGTTACGTTGGTGAAAGAACCTTCATGGGCCAGTTTACGTGACCGTTTAGCTTTTGGTATTTTAGATGCCGCACATTGTCTTTCTGCCATGCTTCCTGCTGCTGCAACAGGCAATGATCAACTGGGTATTCCCTTACAAACCTCATTGGTGTTGAGTACCAATCGTGCATTTATCAGCTTGAGCCAAAAATTGTGTTATGAATTAAAAATTCACATGCAAGATAGCGCTCAAGAGTCAGCAGCAAAAGTGGTTCAAGCCTTAAAACAAGGCGATAAAATACAACTGGCCCATGTGTTTAAACAGTCCATCCACCATTATTGTTTAAGAGAATGGTTGGCTTTGGCAGATCAAGAGCTAGCCAAAAAATATCAACCATCCACACTGCCCCCTTCCTATATGGTGGATGCGATTTCATCACAACTCATTGATGGATTCTGCGTCGGTGAACCTTGGAATATCCAAGCGCAGATTGAAGGTTATAGTTATGTGATTGCCGAGAGTAAACAGATTATTCCTGAAGTCGCGGATAAAGTTTTGGCGACCACCCATGAATGGGCAAACAAACATCCGAATACCTTAAATGCATTGCAGACGGCGATTCAGCAAGCACAGCATGATTTAAGCACCTTGCAATCACTACAACCCATATGGCACATGTTGGAAGACAGCGAGATTATCCGCTTCAACTGTTCACATTTGGTGCATACCTATGCGTTTCATAAAATACAAAATATTATTCGCTCTTTTGGTACACAGGACCGACCTAAATCAGATGATTTTGAATGGATTATTCAACAAATGTGTAAATGGGATAACTTAGAACTGGATACGGCACAAATCAAAAATATTTCGACACAATGTACGGGACATTTAAATGAATAGGCTGGTGATTTAAATAAACTTAACTAAAATCAATATTTATTTAATCGGTTTGTTAATTGAGTATCAAACGAATGAATTTTTTAATCGTAAACTATTATTTTTAGAATAGATTCAAAAGTATGAGCCAATATCCATATCTTATTCTAAAAGATTACTAGACATTGGCACATGTTTACAGCTTAGAATTTAACGATATCGCCTTTTAAAGCCACACTCGCAAGTGCTGTACCTTTATAACATTGATATGTGGTGGTGTTTTTTGATTCATTTGCTTTGAAATAGCTCACAATATTGGTCACTGCATTAGCACCTTTATCTTTTGCTGCGCTTTGCAATTGGATTAATGCTGAACGTAATACATGATCACAAGCCTTTTCCGCAGACTTTCCAAAACCATTGGTTTTTTTATTGCTAACAACCGCTTTTTCTAAAACTTGACCGCCAGATTTAGTTCCAGCAAGATAAAATTTTACCGATCCATCTAAAAATCCATCAGCCACAGCTCGATCTACAGCTTCTTTAAAATTGAGATTATGGACAGTGTCCGCAGCTTGTGCAGAGGCGATTCCAGCAAAGCATAAAGTTGAAACAACAACCAAGTGTTTAAATGACATCGTTTTTTTCCTCTTTTAAGTATGTTTTAAAATAATGGAGGTGTTGATCCCTCCGAATGCAAAATTATTGGTCATGATGGTTTTTGCATTCATATCTCGTGGCTCTCGCACGATATAATCCAAATCACCACATAATGGGTCAATTTCATCCAAATTTAAAGTATGGATAAACTGTTGGCGTTGCAGCATTTCTATACTCAGCCAAGCTTCGATTGCACCACATGCACCAAGAGTATGTCCAAAATAACTTTTTAATGAGCTGATCGGTTTTTTACCAAATATACGTGCAGTGGCTTGAGTTTCTGCAACATCGCCTTGATCTGTCGAAGTCCCATGTGCGTTAATATAATCAATCTCTTGCGCAGAAATTGCGGCATCTTTAAGTGCCATGCGCATACATCTTTCCATCATTTCTGAATTTGGACGAGTGACATGCTCACCATCCGTATTGCTGGCATAACCGATGACTTCTGCATAGATTGTTGCACCACGTGCCAGTGCATGTTCATATTCTTCTAGCACTAAACAGCCAGCACCTTCACCAATTACCAAACCATCACGATTTTTATCAAATGGACGTGGTGTTTTTTCAGGTGTATCGTTCATCCCACTGGTGGCTAACAACACATCAAATACTGCTGAACCTGTCGCGCTGAGTTCCTCAGCACCACCCGCAAGCATCAGCTTTTGTTTACCTAATTTAATCGCTTCAAATGCCTGTCCGATGGCCATTGAACCTGAAGTACAGGCACTTGATGTGGGTAAGGTTAAACCTTTTAAACCAAAATAAACCGTCATATTCACAGCGCTGGTATGTGACATCATTCGGATATACGTGGTCGCGTTTAACTGACTCATGTCGTTGTCTATGAGCATTTTCCCAAACTCTTTGACTGCATCGACACTCCCCGCAGAGGAGCCAAAAGCAACCCCAGCATCGCCACTTTTCAAAATAGGATGATCGATCAAGCCTGCATCTGCCAATGCTTTTTCAGCACAAATCACCGACATCAATGCAACTCGTCCCATACCTCGTGTCACTTTACGATTAAAATGTTTAGGGATCTCAAAGTGCGCTACTGGGCCTGCAATTTTGCAACGTAGATCGGTATAAATATCCCAATCAGGCATCACACGAATGCCATTTTTTGACGCTTGGAATTGGGCAAAAACTTCATCTGCCGTTTCACCCAGTGAAGTGATTCCCGACATTCCCGTCACAACAACACGTTTCATTAAATCAGTCCCCCATTCACCGAAATCACTTGCCGAGTAATATAGCTTGCGTGATCAGAACAGAGAAAGTTCACCGTATGCGCCACTTCATCGACCTGTCCCATACGTTGTAATGGAATCATTTTTAAAGCATGTTCTTTTACTTCTTCTGTGACCATTTCCGTTTCAATCAATCCCGGTGCAACGCAATTCACCGTAATTTTTCTTTTTGCCAGTTCTAAAGCCAAAGCTTTGGTCGCACCAATCAATCCCGCTTTTGCCGCACTATAATTGACTTGACCACGATTCCCCATAATGCCAGAAACAGAAGAAAGCGTCACAATACGCCCGCCTTGTTTTAGGCGAATCATCGGCATCACTAAAGGTTTTAATACATTATAAAAACCATCCAATGAGGTTGAAATTACTTCATCCCAGTCATTGTCGGTTAAAGCTGGAAATGCGCCATCATGGGTTAAACCTGCATTTAGCACCACACCATAAAATGCACCATAAAGCTCGATATCTTGTTCCAGTATCTGTCGGGTGTTTTCACGTTGTGTGACATCAAAAAGTAGCGCATAACTGTTTTGCCCCAAAGCTTGGATTTCAGCGACCACTTGCTCAGCATCAGCACGTCTAGAACGTGCATGCACCACCACATCAAATCCAGATTTTGCTAAAGCTAAAGCAATTGCTTTGCCAATTCCTCGACTAGATCCCGTCACTAATATTCTTCTCGACACACTTAATTCCTACTTATTGCTCAGCTTTCACAGGTGGTTCATAAACACTTAAAATTGCGCTAATTTTATGTTCTTCATAGCTTATTTCACAAGAGAATTGTGCCAAGCCTTCATGTAAATATTGTTGTTCAGCTCGAATGGTCAATGTTTTACCAAATTCAAAATAAGCCAAAGGTAAATTTAATTTGCGTGTTCCGAGCAAATAACCAATTTGTGGCGTTTGCCCCATTTTTTGTCCTTTTGCTCCAGCAAAGGCACTAATCGTTTGTGCCATGAGTTCAATAGTACTCCAAGTCGGCAAACCATGTTCATCACTAAACATCAATTCAGGTGTAATGGTTAGGTTGGCAAGTGCAAAATTCTCACCTAACTCAAGCAGTTGATCAACAAAAACCATCGGTTTTTCATGCGGAATAAATTGAATAGCATCTAAACTCATCTGATTTCAGTTCCAAAAATAAGGCTGACATTACTACCGCCAAAGGCAAATGAATTACTCATCACAAAACGCACAGGATCAGATTGAGCAGTTTGAGTTAAATCATCCTGTTCAACGTAATGCTGATCATCCAATTCAGGGTCAATCATGCCATTTTGATGAAGGGGTAACCAGTTTTGATCTTTAAGCACTTGCGTACAAATATAGGCTTCCAATGCACCCGCAGCACCCAAGCAATGTCCGGTTTTATGCTTAGTGCTACTTAATGGAACAGCATAGTCCTGAAAGACCTGTCGAACTGCTTTAATTTCCATATCATCATTGTGCGTGGTTGCGGTGCCATGCAAATTAAGGTATTGAATATCTGAAGCTTTTAACTGTGCCTGATCCAGTGCTTTTTGCATTGCAGTTGCAGCACCTTTGCCTTCTGGATGCGGTGCAGAAATATGCCATGCGTCCATAGACTCCCCCGCAGAAATCAACATGACCGGTGCTCGTTCTTTACTGAGTAAAAACAAGCTTGCGGCCTCACCAATATTGATCCCATCACGCTGATATCCACATGGGCTACAGATACCTGCACTCAAATTTTCCAAGCTATTAAAACCATTTAAGGTCAGTTTAGCGAGGGTATCTACGCCACCCACCAATACAGCATCGGCAAGGTCTGCATTAAGCAAACGTTGCCCACTGGCAAAAGCTTTGGCACTTGAAGAACAGGCCGTAGAAATCGTATACGCAAGACCATCCCAGCCCAAATAGATTTGCAAAGCTTTGGCGAGATTACCCATTTCCTGTTTTTGCTGTTGAATCACGGTCTCAGTTTGGCCTTGAAAGTAGGCTTTTAATAAGGGTTCATTGTCCGAAATACCTGACGTTGAGGTCCCAACAATGATTGCAAGCCGCTTTTTATCAAACTTAGCCACATAGTCACGTAACTGAGATTCACATTGTGCAAGCGCAGTTAAGGCAAAACGAAAATTACGCGAGTCATAGTTTTGCAGCGCAACTGGAATATCGCTACATAACGGATGTGCATAAGCACCCACCCATACAGGCTGATCAAAAATCAAAGATTTATTCAGTGTTAAACTGTTTTCCAATGAGGTCAATTGTGCCTTGACCTGTTCAGGATGATCACCTAAAGCAGATAAACTGGCTGAACAATGAATGCCTACAGCGGGATAATTTAAATCAATCTTTTTTGTCATTTTTTTGCAGATCTTCCACTTCACTTTGCTCTAATGAATTGTCTTTCAAAGTATTTTCCACAGGACTAAAGATCATTTGATAAGGAACTTGCAGATTATCCAACTCAATATGATCAGCACGCGTTTTTATCGTTAAAACATTTTTTTGATCGATCTCAATTTCAGTCTGATCAACGCCCTGTTTCACTTTAACATTTTCTAAATGATTTTTTGCAAAATCAGGATAAGTTGCAAACAGAATATCTCGAACCACAAAATCAAAGGGTAACAAACGCATCGGTTTTATCCTTTCATGCACCTGCACTTTTTGACCATCGAAATCCAGTCTAAACAGTTGCTGTCCAGTTAAGCTTAATGCAAACATTTGCAAGTTTTTTGCCTGTTGTTCTTGGTAGAGTAAAAAGCTAAAACTTTGATTTTTCCAGACGACTTCAACTTGATCTTGACGCTGATAATGCGCCAAGGCTGGATCAGCAGACCAAACCACAGGAACCAGACCT
The DNA here is from genome assembly GCF_009668065.1 of Acinetobacter sp. RIT698. Taxonomy (NCBI): domain Bacteria; kingdom Pseudomonadati; phylum Pseudomonadota; class Gammaproteobacteria; order Moraxellales; family Moraxellaceae; genus Acinetobacter; species Acinetobacter sp. RIT698. The sequence continues at coordinate 35,262 of NZ_WJYH01000029.1, read as the reverse complement.
TGTGGCTGTGGATACATATTTTGACAGGCACCAAGCACTAACAACAGACTGATGCTCATTGCTTTTAACCAAATTTGCATTATTCGCTCTCAAGTATTTTGCTCTGTTCCAGATCCTGACGACAATACTCAGCCAAGGTATTTAAGCGTTGTCGTGCATTGCGATAGATTGGATTAGTTTCATCCCAAGCATAACCCGCCAATAATGACGCAATCATACGACGGATTTTTTCATTTTGATTTTTTGAAAATACCACATCTTGAAACTCACCGTCGTACCATGCTTCTACATACGCGCGAAATACTTTGATTCCTTTACGCAAAGGTTTTTCATATTCTTGCATCCAGTCCACTTGCCCACCTTGTAAGACTTGATCGACTAAAGGTACCGCCAAACTTGAAGACTTGAGTGCAATGGTCACCCCAGATGAAAATACAGGATCTAAAAATTCACCCGCATTGCCCAGCAAAGCAAAATTGCGCTGTGCTAAGGTTTTAACATTTGCTGAATAGCCCACCAAAGTACGGATTGGCGTATCAAACTTCATATTACGCAGAACATGCGACAAACTCGGTTCATCTGCAAGAATATCTTTAAATAAAGCCAATAATGCTTCAGGCTCATCAGAGATATAACCATAATGATCAAAGAAATCCTGTTCAGCAACAATCCCAAATGAACAGCGACCATCCGCAAACGGAATTAACCAATACCATCCACGATGATCTTTTTCATGTACCGTAATCAGGATTTTATTTCGGTCGAATTCAGGATCATCCAAGATCCCATCTTCAATATGACTAAACACCGCACGGCGTACTGGGAAATTTGAAGGGCTTTCCAGATCTAGAAGTTTCGGCAAAATACGACCGAATCCACTGGCATCCAGTAAAAATTTAGCCTGAATTTGATAGATATTTTCCTGCTCATCTTTAACCGTTAATACAGGATGATCAAGCTCTACATCAACTGCAACAACCTCATGTCCAAAACGAATTTCAGCCCCATATTGTTCAGCTTGCTGTGCTAAAAGATGGTCGAAATTGGCACGTCTAATCTGCCATGTCGTTCCAGGACCTTCACTAAATTTTTGAGTAAAATCGTAGTAGCTGCGTTGATGACCACGTAAAAATGCTGCCCCATTTTTAAATTGAAATGCATATTCTTCAACATGTTCACGTACTGTTTCTAATAAGCCCGCCTCTTCTAAAAACACCATACATTGTGGCAAAAGTGATTCACCGATCGAAAAGCGAGGAAAATGCTGCTTTTCAATGATCACCACTTGATAACCTTTGTGTCGAAGCAGTGCTGCTGCGGAACTTCCCGATGGTCCTGCCCCGATGATCACCACATCTGTTTGTTGTAAATCTAAACCCTTCATGTATTCACCTTAATGTTCAGTTCTTTGACTGATTAATTGATTTTGATTTAATTTTGAGTCTGCCGGCGTAAACAGCGTGGCATAGATAAACGAAAAAATTACCCCAAAAAGGACCGTTAACCCAAAACAATGTATTGCATAGGTATGGCTTAACGCCAATAAACCGAATCCCAACAACGTCGACATCATACAGAGAAATAATGCCATCCCGACCACATGCGGATGATCGTGCCCTTGACGGTAGAAAATGGCGTAATCCACACCAATCCCTAAGATGAGAAAAACCCCCATTACACTAAATAGATTAATCTCAACGCCCATCCATGCCTGTAATGCAAAAGTGCTCATCAACGCCAAAGTCACAGGCACCATCAAAGCGAACACCGATTTAATCCCATAGATCAGCATTAAACCGATCGCTAAGGCAATTAATGCATAGACAAAAAGATATTCAGCTTGGATACGATGGTCTTGAAATAAGCTCGATAAATTATGTACAGGACGAACCAGCTTATTCTGCTGATCTTGCAAAGCCTCTACGGCTGTTACATCTTTTATGCCTTGAATCAAAATCAATCTTTGCTGCGGATTAACCTGTAAAAATGCCAAAGGGTGGGCAGCAAACTGATCTAAATTTAGCAATGTTTGTTGAGACAATCTTGCTTGCCAACTCAGGACATCTTTCGGATCAAGTTGCATCGCGCTTGCATATTCCACCAGTACTGATTTTGGAATTTTCTGTAGCGCTTCAACATTCTGCTGTTGCTGTTCCAGCGAAGGAATCGTTTGCCCGATTGCTTGAAACCCGTCAATTTTGCCCTGTTGTTTTAACTGAGAAAGCGCATGGATTAAGTGTTGTTCTTGCCTTGCAAGATCCTTTGCTGAATTTGCATAAATTGCAAAATAATCACTGCCCTGCGCTTGCCCAAAACGCGAACGGATATATTGATCTTCCTGCTTTAAATGTTGATCCATGCTTTGCAAATTACGCACATCATCATTACTTTTGATCAGCAGCAAACTTGATCCTGAAACCACAAAGATCACAAAAATCAACAGATAACGCTTTGTTGCGTGCGCTAAAAAATAATTACGCCATGTGCCAATAAAGCTTAATCTGCGTATTGCTGGTTCAGCATTTAAGGCAGGTAAACGCGGTAGTAATAATAGACTGGTGATCCCTGCAGCAGTTAAGCCCACCATTGAAAATACGGCAATCTGCTTAAAGCCCGGAAAAGGTGTAAAACTTAAAAATAAATAAGCCAGCAATGTGGTTGAAAGCCCGATCAACAAACTGGGTAAAATCGGCTTTAATACGGCAAATCCATTGAGATGTCGTTGCTGTGATTGCATCGCCATAAAGTAAAAGGAAAAATCGACACATACCCCAATCAGACTTGCACCAAAAACCAAAGTCATCAGATGTATTTCGGAAAATATCCAGTGGGTTACCGCAAAAGCCACCATTGACCCTGTGGCAACTGCAATAAACTCGGTCAACATCGGGCGAATAGAGCGGAAACCAAACCAGACCAAAAGCAAGACACCGATACTCGAACCCACGCCGATTGTAGAAATTTCATTCTTTGCAGATTGGGTACCAAAATGCGAAAAAACAATTGTTCCAGTCCAGTGCGGTTTCACCCCGATCTTGCTCAATTGCTGATTAACATTAGTCATCCATTGGGCAGTTTGTTCTTGATACTCAATATCATAAGGACTTTTTAAAAGTTCTAAATTAAATAGTCGAGAATAGCCTTGCTCATCAGAAATTGTGGCAAAACCATCTTGTATTTCGATATTTGAATGCTGTTGCAGGCTTGCAAGCCCCATGGCATAACGTGGAAATAATAACAATGGATCTTGTTGAAGCAAGCTTTCAGTGATTGGCATGCCCGGACTCATGATTTGCATCAAACTTTGTTCAGTCAGTGCCGCATAATCTTGTTGTTTTAAGATTGCTTGATCTTGCGAACTAATTAAGCCTGCATGATGTGCATATAAAGTCTTGGCAAAATCTTCAGTATCAACTTGCGCTTTTAATGGCTTAAACAAATTCGACTGTTGGACACCAGCCCTTAATATCTGTGTTGCTTGCTCAATTTGTTCAGATGATTTTGCATCAATCACCAAGAACACTTTATTGTTCAATTGCTCACTGACATAGTGTTCGGTTTGCTCAAGCTGTTTGTCCTGCTTTACTTTTGGCAGTAAAGCAAAAATATTGGTCTGGATGTGAATGCCTTTTTGCATCCATGTAAATCCCAGCCCGATCGCAATGATGACTAAAAATATCAACCAAATTGCAGTGAGTTTATTTTGCCAATTGGAAAAGTGCATTCTCAGACGCCGATAAAGTTTGAGGTTGAGCCGTCTGCTGACTAAAATTAATAATCGTCATATTATTGGCTTGTTCAGTAATCACAATACGATTGACATAACGTCCACCTTGCGCATTCACTTTGACAAACAATTTTTTAAACAACGCGCTTTTCGGGGTCAATGTGACATCCCAAGCTGATGTTGTGTAATTGGCTGCAACCACATTAAAATTTTTGGCTAAGGCAGTTTCATTACCTGCCATTAACTGTAAAAACATAGTCGCCACTGAACCATATTGACTATTATCAATCTCAAGTTGACTCATTGTTCGCTGGGTTTTTTGTAGCAACTTCTTTGGGGTAACAATCAAATCTGCTTGAACAGGTTTTTGAATCTGCCAGATCACCCCTTGGCTTTTGGAAAATAAAACCTGCCCATTTGAGCTAAAAGTTTTATTTAACGAGGTAAGCTTTTTTTGCTGCTCAAAATGGGCGCGAACTACAGGTGTTTGGGAAAGCTGTTGAAAAATTTGCCCAACTTTAGAACTTTCCGCATAACTTGCCAATGGAAGTGCCGTCACAACCATAAACATCATACTGGTGATGATCAGTTTGATTTTATTTTTAAAATTCAACATTTTTCATGCCCCCTATTGGGTCTTAAATTCAGACCATGCATACAGGCGGTCTAAAAATATTTGTGGTGACTGAAAGCACATTTCTCGAGTTTCTATCTCAACTGCCACCTGACTGGTAAAACCTCTGGTGAGGCGTTTACCTGATTCTGCATCAAAAATCTGGTACTCGATTTTCAAACGGTTTTCCCATTCTTTTAAAGTCGCACGTACTCGGATATGCTGCCCAAAAATAATACCTTGCGCATAACGGACATAACTTTCAATCACTGGCCACGCATAACCTGAATCTTTCATTTGATTATAGTTATAGTCAAATTGATCCAGCAATTTGCAACGTGCAATTTCAAAATATTTGAGATAATGCCCATGCCAAACCACATTCATGATATCGACATCATGAAATGGAACATCAATAATGACATCAGCATACATCAGCGTTCTCCTGCTTGTGCTGCAACAGATTGCAGTTTAACAGGCTGAGATTTTCAAGATGATCGACAATCGCTTGCAGTTCTTTTTGCAATGGACGATCTTCTTCAACAAAATGAAATTCTTTCAGTACCCATTGTCTAAATAGACCCAACACTGGGCTTAATTGCTGTGCCAAACCTCTCAGTTCAATTGCTTGAACCGCAGCACAGCTCAATGCAGCAATCACTTGTTCAGTCAATAAAATCACCCGACTAGCATCACGTGCGGCAATCGTGCCCATACTGACTTTATCTTGATTATGGCATTCGGTTGAACGTGAAAAAATTGAAGCAGCAAGTGTTTGCTTAAGTGCTTCGGCAGTCCAAGCTGACACCCCTATCTGTACGGCTTTAAAGCCATGATTGAGTGGTAAGCGATCGGTTTTAGCACCAGTCAAATTACGTGGTAACCCATGATTCATTTTATGATCGACCAACTGTGCAAGCTGACGATCCATCAAATCAGCAATATTGGCAATCATAATTTTTAAGCTATCCATAGCCTGTGCAATATGTCCACCATAGAAATGTCCACCATGTAACACGCGTAAATTGATCGGATCAATTAAGGGATTATCATTACTTGAGTTCAATTCATTTTCAATAAATTGTCTAAGCCAAGTTTTAGAATCTTCAAATATTCCAATAATATGTGGTGCACAACGCAGCGAATAACGATCTTGCAAACGTGGACTTTGATGCTCTGTTTGTACTTTATCGTTTAACCATTCACGCAGTTGCTTGGCAATCTCCTGCTGACCTGCATGTGGTTTCTGAGCAAATAACACCTCATCAAAATGGCTTGGATTGCCCTCTAATGCCAACACATTTAATGCTGTAATTAAAGTACTTGCCAAACTAATCTGCTCAGCTTTTTTATAATTTAAACAGGCCATTGCGGTCATTACCGCAGTACCATTCATAATGGCAAGTCCCTCTTTGGGTCTGAGTGCCAAAGGCTGTATCGCATATTCAGCATAAACATCCGCAACTGCAACGATATTACCTTGATAGTAAACATCCCGTTCACCGACCAATGCCCCTGCAATATAGGACAATGGGGTTAAATCACCACTGGCGCCGACTGAACCTTCTGAAGGAATCACTGGAATAATATTTTCATTGAGCATCCAAACCAAACGCTCAAGTAAAGCATGTGATACCCCTGAATAGCCACGTGCCAAAGAGCATAATCGAGTTACCATCACAGCACGAGCAGTGATCAAGTCCAGATTTTGCCCTAAACCACAACCGTGAAAACGAGATAAATGCAAAGGCAACTCATTGACCTGATGTGCAGGCACTTCAACCAAACAAGAATCGCCATAACCTGTGGTTACCCCATAGATGACGCCTTCTTCTTGTAATAATTGATCGAGAAAATCAGCACCTCGTTGAATCAATGCCTGCCAACTTTCAGACTTAGGCAGCGCCACTTTGAGCTGTTGATTTGCGACAGCAACAACCTCTTCAATTGAAAGTGGTTTTTCTCCGATGACAAGTGTCTGCATTTTTATTTGTTCCAAAAATTATAAAAATTAAACCATTGATAAGGTGCATCTACGCAATGCTGTTCGACCAGTTGAACATAGCGTTGTATGACTTCAGCTATGGCTTGGTTGCGGGTTTGTCGCGGAAAATTAAGTTTTTGAGCGATTGAATGGATATGCACATGAAAGTTGTCTTGCTTGCGATAACAGAAAACCGCCAATATCGGAACTTTCAGTAAACTCGCTAAAATCCAAGGTCCTTGCGGCCAAGCGGACTCATCAGCTAAAAATTTAAGATTTTCGACACGTTGCGATTGAACTGGAACGCGATCTGCTGCCACGATGATCCACTCACCCTGATCCAGTTTCTCCTGCAAAAGAATCGCAGTATCAACGCCAAGTTCATCAACCGAAATCAGATGCACATCGGCTTTTTGATTGAGCTTTTTAAGAAATTCATTAAATTTACTGGCATGCTTTTGATAAACCAATACATTGATTTTTTGCTGATGATCAGATTTGATCGCACGTAGCAGTTCGATATTGCCAAAATGCGATACCACAATGATCGCACCTTTTTTATAATTTTCCCGAAAATGCGCATGCCCATGCAAAATCAGCTTTTCTTCTGCGACTTTTCCCAGCCAGCCTTCAATTTTATCCAAAATGCACTCACCAAATGTCATCAAATGAATATACGAATGACTCATATTCGGCTGATATGAAAATGGTGACTTTTCTTGAGCAAAATGATGCAACTTTTGTAAATAAAGTAATGAAGCCTGACGCGCTGTACGAGAAAAGATCCAGTACCACATGATGATGAAATACAGCACCAGCTTACACAAAAAACGCCCACCAAAACGATAAAAGCAAAGCATTAACATCAAAGGTAACATTCCACCCTTTTCTTTAAGCTCACTCCATCGTTTTGTATGTGATTCAGTCATGTGCTGAACCTTTGGTTTTTTGTGCCAACAGTTTAGGTAAGCGAATCAACATGCCTGCAAAAAGTCGCGCATGTGCTTTACTGAGTCCTAAATTATCTTTCCACAAATTAAAATGTGAAATACCTTGTTCTGGATAAATCACAGCAGTAGGTACGTTGATAAACTGAACTTGTTCCCACTTTAGACGCACTAAAATTTCACTGTCAAAACCCATGCGTGGTTGGAATTTTGCTTGATTGAGGACTTGAATGGTTTGATCAAGTGGATAAATACGAAAACCGCACATACTATCTTTGATTTCAAGTGACAAGCTATTAATCCAAACCCAGACATGGGTGACATAACGACCATACAAACGCTTTTTCGGCACCGTTTCATCAAAGATCGGCTGTCCCAAAATCATTGCTTGAGGATGTTGTGCTGAGATGGTGATAAATTTTTCAATATCCTGCCAATCGTGCTGCCCATCTGCATCAATTTGTAAAACATGTGTCCAGCCGAGATCTTGTGCTTGATATAAACCTGTCATCACGGCCTGACCTTTGCCCTGATTGGTCGCATGCTCAACCAGATATACATTTTTATGCTGCTGCGCCAATTCTTGCAACAAGGTCGAACATTCAATATCACTACCATCATTGACCAAAACCACTGGCAAACCATAAGGGTGAATATAGTCCAGTAATGCTTTGATATAATGCGGATGGTTATACACAGGAATCACAAAACCCAATCGATATTGCTGCATCATCTGTCTCCTAAGCGTTAACCGTAGTAGCAAAAACCAAACGTCCTGATGCTAAAGACTGTTCAGCCTGCTGCAATTGAAAACTGATTTTATCTGCTTTACGCTCAAGTTTAAGCAAAACCACGGCATGCGGTTGGATCAATTCCTGAAACTTAATTTGTTCCAATGCTGTACACCAATCTAGATCAGCCCAGATCTCTTTAGCGAACTTTTGAATAAAAGCAATTTGCCCAACACCAGGATAAATCGGTTGACCAGGAAAATGCCCATTAAAAGCAGCCAGTTCAGGAATAAACTCTAATTTAAATTCTGCGCTATTGGCATCAATATGCGATGCTAAAACCACGGGTAAATTTAAGTTTTCAAATAATGATTTCATATAATTTTTATTGAGCTTTGATTGGGAGTTTTTCGGTAATTGGCTTAAAAAACGCCACTGCCTCGGTATCGCAATATATTCCAATTTATCTGCAAGTTGTTGTTTTATTTTTGCGACAAATGCACGCTTATGACTGTGTCTAAGTTCTAATTGAGCTTGTTCAGACAATACCGCCACACATGCCAAAATTTGTCGATGATCCTTTTCAAAGATCAATGTATGACATTCACTGACTTCTGGCAATTCAACAATACCACTTTCAATAGAATCAAGACTTAAACGCTTTTCTTCAAGCTTAACAATACGGTCTAAGCGACCTTGAAGCTGAAACTGACTTTTTCGATCATCAGGCACAGACACTTCGACTTTATCTGCGGTATAGATCCAATCATTGATATACGCATGTTGAGTCAAGACACCCAGTTCACCTGCATCTGTAACGCTAATTTCGACATCTGCAAACGGCGTCCAAAGCGCCTCATCTTGTGTGCGATAAGCAATGCCACCCGTTTCGGAACTACCAAAAATTTCGGTGATACTGGCATTGAGCAGTGGACGCACTCCAGCATCTAATTTACCACCTGAAGAATAAACCACTGAATGCTGTTCAAGTAATACATCAGAGGTCCAACGTTTTAAAAGTGCTGGGCTGGAAACCACATAATGATTTGAACCAAAATGATCGTGACTTAAATGCTGTAACTTTTTTTGTGCTTCAACCACATCTTCAGGAAATGCCAATTGCGGATTATAAAAAGCTCTGCCACTGGCAAGTGGCCAAAGTAATTTAAACAATAGACCATAAATATGTTGATGACTGACTGTAGCAAGCGCCAGTGCATTTTCTGCTAGATCAAAACTTTGATCTAAACCTTGTACTTCATTAAGCAGCTGTTTTAGGGTGCGCGGAATCTTTTTAGGTTGCCCTGTAGAACCCGAAGTATAAAAAAACACTGCTGCACGATTTAAAAATGCATCATTTAGATCAATGTGTTGAGTATCTTCAACCACAGGATTAATCTGTTTATATTGTCGTTCAATAAAATAAATATTCTGAGCTGCTAAGCTTTTTTCCAAATCACGCACACGATTTGGCGGGAGAATAACCTGTTTATCCGCAAGCAAAACTGCAAAAAATAACACTAAAAAATCATAACTGTCATTTTGCCACAAGGCCCATGCACTTTCAGTGGATTGTTCAATGTGTGTTTTTTCACTCAACACTTCCTGCCAAAATTGGGAAAATGTTTTGACACTAAAATCAGAGGTGATACACAGACATTTTTCAGCATGAATGTGGCTTTGAAAATGACACAACATAAGCGTTTATTTTAACTCGTATGATTTTTAGCTTGATGAATTTTTCGCAGTACAAATTCACCTGCAAATAACAAACCCATCAAAAGATAAGAAATAAAACCATTATAAAGTACCCACATTTGGGTACTGCTAAATAACACTGTATAAAGCGCAATACAGGCATTTAAAATAAAAAAGCCACACCAAACAATCGTAACTTTTTTGGTCCAGATCACCCCAGACTCGGGCAAATCAGGTTCAACCAAACGTGCAAAACGCTCAATCATTGAGGGTGGTTTGATTAAGGTGGTCGCAAAAATTATCAACGCGCCCACACTCATCAATACTGGATACAGCTTTAACCAAGCATGATCTTTTAAAATCAAACTCAGCCCACCACAAATAATGGCAAACCAAGTTAATGGCCACATAAGATCACTTTTTTTAAAAAATAAGCGTGATCCACCGAGCAGAACCAACAAAGCACTCACCCAAATAAAATGACCATGCGCTAGGCTGTAGCCCACGATAAATGGGTAAAGTAGAAATAAGACGGTGACTCCACTGCGGATCAAATGCTTCATTCTGCAGACATATTTTGAATCACAACCACAACATCTTGCACTGTTCTGACATTTTTAAAATCTTCAGGTTTAACTTGCTTACCGGTTAATTCTTTAATTTTAACAACTAAATCAATAGCGTCGATGCTATCAACATCCAGATCAGAATACAGGTTTGACTCAAGCTGAATATCAGCAGGTTCAATTTCAAATAGTTCTTCCATCCACTCACGTAGATTTGTTAAGACGATTTCTTCAGATAACATAACGACCTCTTAAGCAGCGCGTTGCGCTTCAACCAAGTCCACTAAACTTTGCACAGAGGCGAAATGTTGCTTGGTTTCCTGTGATTCAGCATTTAAATGAATGTTATAGCGTTTTTTCAAAGCTAAACCTAATTCTAGGGCATCAATAGAATCCAGCCCTAATCCATCACCAAAGAGTGGTGCATTGGTATCAATATCTTCAATTGAAATATCTTCCAATGCCAGCACATCAATGATCATTTCTTTTAACTCATCAGCAAGATTGCTCATTTGTAGATAACTCTTGTTTAATTAACGCTTGATTAAATAAGTTGTGCAAAAAATGATTGAGCTGTTTCACCTGTTTTGAGTTAACAGCAGCATCATCCAATATATCGTGTACATGTACCGCATCTAACACTTTAATCTGAATGTGAAATGGTTCATTTGGAATGTGATACCACTTTTCATTTTTGGTCAGTGTCGAGGGCGTGCATTCTATCAAAATCGGACGAATTGGAACATTCGCTCGAATCGCAATATTTGATGCACCGCGTTGGAACTCATTCAGTGAGGCACCTCTTTCTGTTCGTGTCCCTTCTGGAAATATCAATAATGAGGCTGCATCTTTTTCTTGGAGTTTTTTAACGCAGTCCAAAATAAATTGCTCAGATCCCTCATTTAAAATATAACCTGCACTACGTACTGGCCCCAATGTAAATGGATTGCGCCAAAGTGCTTTTTTTACAATACAGTTGGCCTTTTCCATTAAGCCAATCAAAATCACCACATCAATCAAGGTTGGATGATTTGCAATGACTAACTCTTGACGGCTATGGGCCAGCTTTTCCAAGCCTTCGACCTCATAGGTCATGATGCCCAATTTAACCATCATTTCAGTAAAGCCTTTAAAGCTATATTTAATGGCTTTTTGCGCACGATCTTGTCTTTTTCTTGTATCAAATGTGCTCACTTTCACCAATGGTGCAACCACACCACCAATCACAATTCCGCCCAAGCCAAAACTTGCAAAACTAAAACCTGTAGCACCAACACGCCAAGCGTAATTTAACTTTTTCTTTACTTTATTGATATTTAGCATTTGACCCAAGCACCCTTTTCCTTCAGGTTTTGATTTTGCCAAAACGCATTAAAATCTTGAGCTTCTAAATATTTGCTTTGTTGCGGTTGCAGATTTTCTACAGCGATTTTTAAATTGGCATTTTCTAAACTGACCACTCCAGCCAATGAAAAAGCTTTAAAATTCTGATACTCATCGTATATTTCAGGCAATGCTTGGTCATAATAAATCACCAAGGCATTTTTAGCATTGTGGTGTGTTTTTAAATAAGCATAAGCTTCTATTAAAGCTTCAGACCATGATGCTGCCAAACTGGTCGCGAGCGTATCATCTTGACAAAATATAGAATACAAACCTGAAACTGCATTATGTACGGAAGTTGAAAAAAGTGTCGGAGATGGGGTCTGGTCTGAAAGGACATCTTTTAAAATTTTAAGTGTTTTTTCTTCATCGCCATATTGTGAGCTCCAAACAATATAGTCGACCTGAATCCCCTGCAAACTTTGAATTGCACTATTCAGTGCAATTTTAGCAATACTTGATAACCGTCTACGTTGCATCGCAGGAATTTTTTCAAGTGCTAAAAATGTATCACCATCTTCGCTCAAGGTGAGCCTAGAAATATTTAATTGAAGCATGTTTTATTCATCAACATCAGCTAATTTAATTGGCTTAAAAAGCCTTCTTTAGACAAATTATAACATTTGAATAACAATAAATACAAAAAATACAATTGAACTTTGTCCAATAATTAGTTCCTTAATTAAAAGATCCTCTTGCAACACTATTTTTTACTGCAACAGTTTATTCAATCCCATTTCATCAAGTGGCGTATTATACTTATAAAACTTATTTTGAAAGCTTGTTTACTGTTAATTATCGCTAAGTAATGCTATTTTTTTTAAATGTCTATGTTGATGGCATACTCAGGGTTTTATACAGAATATTAACTCGAAATAATACAGTATTTTGAACAGTCGATTGCTCTCTAAACAACATATCTTTGCTACAACAAACCTAAGCTTTGAACACAGCTATTTATACAACACTAGATTGTAATTTTCCTGTAATTGCTGATTTTGAATCACAATGAATATTTTAATTGGTTCTCAATTCTTTTTTTATACTTTTGAATCCTAGATGGTTAGTCCTACCGTGGGGGCGACATGGATGTCGCCGTTGGGCGGGGGTACAGGACGTACCCCTCGCCAAACATGAGCAAAAACAAAGCACGGCTTTGTTTGTAGCGCAAGGTTTGGCATCCCCTACGAAAAGTGAGGCATCGCCTACGCAAAGATATTTAAACTTTGAAGGTAAGGTTTGGCATTGCAAGCTTTTTGATAATCAAACAATTTATTTCCCAATACAATTGATTTAATTAAAAATATTAATTAAAAGAAATTATTTTCTTGTATATGAGTTTTTTTACAGGTTGACTATAACAGATCAGCCTGCTGCACTTTCCGCAACCCATTGTGAAAATTTACTTGGAACACCTTTGGTATTTTCATCAAAGCCAAAGAATTTAACACCATCTTCAGTATCTGAATAAGCCGCCATGACTTTTCCTGTTTTAGTATTGATCGCAATGACAGCCTTACTCGAACCCGCCCCACGTGGGTCATAACCACTGCCTACCAGCCAATCACCCTGACGCTGCATTGCACTGGATACCACTAAAGCTGAAGTGAGATTTGCATATGATTTACCAACTAATTGCTGAAAACGAGCTTTCCAAGGTGCTGCCTGTATAACGTCATGTGGGTGTTTACCATCTGGTTTCGCCATACCCGTTGTTGGAACAGGACGTGTACCGCACTTGCTTTTGATTTCTGACTCATAGCCGATATTACCAACTTCTTGCACATCGATAGTACGCCCAACCTTATCGGCACAGTCAGCCCATTGTTGTGGTGTTTTTGCCTGTGCAACAATTGGCGTGATCAGCATACCCGCCAATAAAAAACTAATAATTTTCATGATTTATTTCCTTTAAACTTTAAATATGTATTTAACATCGCGATAACAATGGTCTTTTAATAACCTGAGCTTTTAACCAGTTTAGGGGTATCTGCTTTTTGAACTGATAGCAATTTTGCCAGATCAGTACCATCACTTTCGCCCTTATAAACCGCATATTCTCCAACCGTTACAGTTGCATGTCCTGTATAGCCAATATAGCCTTCCTTGGGTCTTTTGTTGAGTTTCAATGCCTGAGCTGCCTGTTGAGTATCATTGAAACAAAACCAGCGTGAACGGCGATCATCCGGCTTACGCGGTATCAACTGATCTGAAGGCGCACTGGGATGAAAACAGATAACATCACCTGCCACTTCATCATCAAAATAATATGAATATTCTCCATTCACTGTAATTTGACCACGATATTGATCAAATTCCTGTGTGCTTTTTTGCAGTTTCAAGGCATCTGCATGTGCAAACAAGGGCAAAGCTAAAATACTGCCCAGTAAAAAACTAACCGCTTTCATCATTTTTATCCTTTAAAAAATTCGATCTTTTATTTAAAAATATGGCTGGTACTTTAAATGCTTATCTCAGATTTATCACAATGTGCGCGATATTGCTTAAAGCAAAACCGCTATGCATTACCACCAATAAAATATACTGGCGCCCGGCTCGTAATAAGTACTACATGCTGAGTAAACCACTTTACACTCTTGCTTGTTTTTACTTTGACATTCATAAGCAGCTAATGCTTTGGCGCCTGCGGGCGTACGATCAATTCTAATCACAGACTCTTGACCACCTTGAGTCGGATCAGCCAAGGCAACACATTTATTGTTATAGGTAAAGATGACTTCACAATTTTTACCTCCCTTTTTTTGGCAATTTTCCAAGGCTACTTTTTTAGCCCCACGTTCGGTTCGTGTCGCTTGGGCATAACCTGTAGGTCGAGAAGGTGCTGCCTTATCTTCAGCAATCGCGCCCCAACGTTTTTCCCAAAGTGAGGGTTCCCATTTATATGTGCCACCACCGCCACCACCATTACTACCGCCACTTGGAATCGGTGCACACCCTTGCAGGCCTTGCCCACCAATTGGATAATAACCAGGAGGACAATTGCCCTCTGCGGCCACATGGCCTGACCACATCAAAACAACAAACGCCAGCACAAGCGTGTTTGCAATCCCCATGAATTGTTTAAAATAGTGTTGCTCTGTGATCGTGAATGTTTTAAACATAATAAAAGCCCTCATGGCCAATAATCATTAACAAATTGAATGATTACTATCCAAAATAACAAACAATATATGATCAATTTTCTGATTGATGGAATGTTAATATTATATCTAACGTTCAAACTTAGATTAAAACTTCTACAACTTTTTTCTGCAAGTCATTTTTATTCATTAAATTTTCTCTAAGCATTCCCATTAAGATTAAATGCAGAGCAGCTAAACACAAACAATTAAATCATGTGAAAAATCAATACAAAAACATGTTTTAAAATAGCAAAATACAGATAAACTTAACCACATCATCCTTAATTAAATCGCCAGTAAACATGCAACACGATATGATGACCAGCCGAAGTTGTGAAAACAATTCAACTGAAGCATTCCATGTATTGGCTAAAAGCAGACTGACCGATTTGAATAAAGCGATAAAACAAAAATCGTAATGTATTTACATAGCAAGGAATAAAATGAAACTGACAAGGATATGTACTTTACTGATATTGCCCATCGTATTAACAGCATGCCAATCCAGCACGGTAAATAAGCTGATAAGAGATCTGCCCTCTCCTGATGGACGTTTTCATGTGGAAGTTCTTCAGTGCCGAGCCAATGATGTAATGTTTGGTGGCGCAACCCAAGTTCAGATTTCAGTTCTGAAAAAAGGTGAAACTGAAAAATGTCGTTCATTTATTCATGCTTTGGCGCAATTCGATGTAAGAACCATCGACTTTGGCGCAAAGGATAATGCTTTGCATATAGCGTGGCTGTCAGACACTGAACTTAGTGCGTGGCATCGTAGTTTTGCAACATCTCAAGGCAAGAATTATATAGGGCCTGATGTACAACAAAGTCAGGCTAACTCTCCAATTAAAGTGATTTTCTCGCCTTTGGCTGCGCAAATTGGAATACCATCTCAAATAAAAAAATAAAGCGCTATACACAATCAACCGTTGTATAAATCGTCTAGTTTTAATTGCTGTTGTTATGCAGCAGAAGCTTATAGGGTAAGTCTGGCTTCCAAACTATAGTCAAACCATCTAATTATTCACACAAGTGATTTGCATCAAGTCATTGAACATAAATGAAGCTTATGTTTTGAATGAACTTTTATAAACAGTTGGTTATCAATTCATTTTTTGTACTTTTGAATCCTAGATGGTGATCATATCGTGGGGCATTGAAAACTTGATCTTCATACATCTATTTCTATGCGATGGTAAAAGTTTCATAGTTGATAAAGCTTAACTACATTTAGAAATCACTCCAAAGCTTCATTTGCAAAACTCTATTAAAAAACAATGATCTTGACGGAGTCTTGCTGAATTTTATTCAATTCCAGAATCAGCCTACCTCAGACAGTTGCAGATGACATTTCCGAATATCCTTTTTCATCAAGAATTTTTATCAAACTCAGCTTAGATCTACTCATTCAATGAGCATTTTTGATCAAAAACCCGTACTCACTTATATCAATAATAAGCAACAACACTGTACACAGCACAGCTAAAAACAAGCACCCAACTAATCACATTAATTCATATACTTTTCATAAAAAATGATAAGGGCGTCAAATACAAATTAATTATGCACAAAATACAAAGTTATCTATTGTGATGTACGTCACTATAACCCTGCATTTATTTAAGTACATTACTATTTTATTAAACAGTGCGACTAAGTGTAATTTATTGAAATCATAAAAAATGATTTTAAATAAATATTAAAAATCAACCTTCTAAAATGAATGGGTTTTACTATGAAATTAGCTCTATTAAGTACTGCAACATTATCTGCTTTAACGCTTTCTGTTTCAGCTTTCGCTGCTGATCCTGTAACTGTTAACGGTGGAACAGTACATTTTACTGGTGAAATCGTAAATGCAGCATGTGCTGTAAGTACAGAATCTTCAAATCAAACTGTTGATTTAGGTCAATACCGTACTGCACGTTTAGCTGTTGCTGGCGATAAAACAACTCCAGTACCGTTCCAAATCAAACTTGTTGACTGTGATCCAACAGTTCAAGCAACTGCTGCTGTTGCATTTTATGGCCAGTCTGTAACGTCTAATGCAAACTTACTTTCAGTTGCTGCTGGTGGTACAAACTCTACTGCTGCAACAAATGTAGGGATTGAGATTGCTGATGACACTTCAAAAATCTTAGGTGTTACTGGTGCTAGTTTCTCTACACCTAAAACATTGATCACTGGTGATAACACACTTCAATTCAGCGCTCGTTATGTAGCGACTGGTGCATCTACACCAGGTCAAGCAAATGCTGATGCAACTTTTGTAGTGAAATATGAATAATTTATCTACTTAAGATAATTATTAAATATTTGATTACATGAGCTTATTTACCATGAAAAAGTATATAACCCTGATTGTTGGAATATTAGTAAGTACTCATATTTACGCAGAAAGTTATGTATTTGGTGGAAGAGCTCATTTTCAGGGAGTTTTGATAAATCAAAGCTGCTCAATCTTGATTGAGAATAATGCTGCTGTATCTATTAAAACTCCCAATTCTCCAATTCAAATCAATTTTTCATTATGCCCTGTAAGCATCTACGACAATCTCGCCATTGGTCTATCTGAACAAAATAAGCCAACCCATGAGATGTTTTATACAGATCCAAAAGCAAGAAATGATTTTGATATTAATAAAGAATTAAACATTCAAGATTTTGAACAGACCCGTCTGGATCAGAAATTTATTCGACAAATTGATCGACCTGAACGTTATGACAGTTTCGCTAAAAATAGGATTGGTATTCTCCTCAACCAAACCTCAGAAAAGCCATCCGCTCAAGCATCGAATATTTTAATTTCTGTTTTTTATCCATAAATGAATTCTAAGGACTTATATGAAACTGAACTTATTTAAAAATGGTGTTCTTAGTATAACCTTAGCCTGCTTAGCATCCACCAGCTTAGCCAATAACAATATTATTGGGGGTATATCACTTGGGGCAACTCGTGTTATTTACCCAACCGATGCCAAGCAAGTTTCATTAGCGATTGTCAACAGCAACAATAAAGAACGCTTTTTAATTAACTCGTGGATTGAAAATAATCTAGATGAAAAATCAAAAGATTTTCTGATTACTCCTCCCTTATTTGTCGCAGAAGCAAATAGCGAAAATACATTAAGAATTGTCAATGTTGCCACCAACTTACCACAAGATAGAGAGTCGGTATTTTGGGTCAATGTCAAAGCAATTCCTTCGATTGATAAATCGACTTTGATTGACAAGAATATTTTACAACTTGCTGTTTTATCTCGAATCAAACTGTTTGTAAGACCGATAAATCTAAAAACTAAACCTGAAGCCGCATTAGAAACACTTAAGTTTTCAAAATCAGCAGAAGGAATCATGGTGAATAATCCATCTCCATATCATGTTTCTTTTGTGAACGTTTTTGTTGATAACCAAAAAGTGCCAAATGTGATGGCAAGTCCATTTGCCCAAACAAAAATTTCAGCAACTTCAGGCAATAAGCTGAGTTATCAAACGGTCAATGATTACGGTGGTTTAACGGCCAAAGTTGATTTAGAACTGAAGTAATAATTATGAATAGTCTATTTTCAATGCCATACAGTGTTGTATGCGTAAGGAGAAATATCAAGCGATATCCAGTGGGTATCGCAGTGACTATGCTGATTTCAATCGTAGTCCCAAGAACCAGTCATGCAGAACAGGTGTTTAACCCTGCATTTTTAACAGATAACTTATCCAATTCACAAATTTCTGATTTGAGCAGATTTGAGAAATCGACCCATCAATTGCCTGGTGTTTACCGGGTTGATGTGTATGTCAACGATCAATATGCGTTTACCCGCGACATCAATTTTATTGAAAAATCAGGCATTCAAGATACGACCGGTTTATTTCCGTGTTTAGACAGCAAAACATTGCAAGGATTTGGAGTCAATATTGCCCAATACGAGCAATTGTCTAGCTCAAACCCACAATGTGTGGATTTTATTTCAATTATTGAAGGTGCAAACAGCCACTTTCAATTTGATAAACAAAAATTATTGATCAGCTTGCCGCAAGCTTCTTTACGCAACCAAATTCGCGGCTATATTCCACCCGATCAATGGGATGAAGGGATCAACGGCTTTTATACCAACTATAATATTTCGGGTTATGACAACTCTAAAACAGATACCAACAGTTTATTTTTACGTCTGGATAATGGACTCAATATTGGCTCATGGCAGTTCCGACATTCAGGCAGTTTTAACGCCAATTCACACAACGGTAAAACCACAAATCAATGGAATAATTTAAATACCTATGTACAAAAAACCATTATTCCTTTAAAAAGCCAGCTGGTAATTGGTGACGGTTCAACAAGTAGCGAAATTTTTGACAGCTTTGGTTTCCGTGGCGCACATTTGTCGACTTCTGAGGCAATGTATCCTGACAGTCAGCAAGGCTATGCGCCTACCGTTCGTGGGGTTGCAAAAACCAATGCAAAAGTGGTGATTAAACAAAATGGTTTTGTGATCCATCAGGTAAATGTCGCACCCGGACCATTCCTTATCCAAGATTTAAATCCAACCTCAATCAGCGGTGACCTTTTGGTTACGATTGAAGAAAATGACGGTTCGATTCAAAGCTTTCAAGTTCCCTATTCAAGCCTTCCTGTTTTACAACGTGAAGGACGCACAAAATACAGTCTGGTGATTGGTGAGTACCGTAGTGGATTGGATTCTCAAGATAATCCGTCCTTGTTACAGGCAACTGCAATTCACGGTTTAAAAAATGGTATTTCCGTTTATGCTGGGACGCAATTGTCAGATAAATATAAGAGTGCATTGGTGGGTCTAGGCGCCAACCTAGGAGATTATGGGGCTTTGTCTTTTGACCTTACCCATGCGGACAGTGAGTTGGCAGATCAATCCTCGAGCAGTGGACAGTCTTTGCGCTTTTTATATTCAAAATCATTATTAAGCTCTGGAACAACTTTCCAGTTATTGGGCTATCGATATTCGACCAAAGGTTTCTATACCTTAAATGATGTTGCTTATAATCGTATGAGTGGTTATCACATTTCCGAAACTCAAGACGGAAATCAAGCCAATACACCAATCATTACGGATTACTACAACTTATATAATTCTAAAAAAGGTCGCTTTGAAGTCAATATCTCGCATTCACTTGGAAACTATGGTTCTTTATTTGTCTCAGGCAATCAGCAAACCTATTGGGATACCAACAAAAAAAATGAATGGGTTCAAGCGGGTTATGCAAACTCATGGAAAGCACTGAATTATTCATTCTCAGTCAGCCGTAACAAATATTCTGAGATTAATCAAAGTGACACCATGTATGCCATGAATCTGTCCTTCCCCTTGGATAAGTTATGGCCGAAAGCGAATTTCCGTAATCATCCAATCCAAAATGCATATAGCACTTTTTCGACCACACAAAATTCAAATGGTAATGAGTCCTATATGGCAGGTTTAAGTGGCACTTTACTGAAAGATCGTAATTTAAGTTATAGCATCAATCAGGGACAAGTCAGTAAGCAAGGTGATATTGGTTCAGTCAGCCTAAATTACAATGGTAGTTACGGTACGATAGGTGCAGGTTATAGCTACGAAAAGAACTCAAATCAATTTACCTATAACGCATCTGGCGGTATTTTAGCGCACCGTGATGGTATTACCTTTGGTCAGCCTTTAGGTAGCACCTCAATTTTGGTTAAAGCACCCGGCGCCAAAGGTGTAAATATCGAAAACTATACCGGCGTTAAAACCGATTGGCGTGGATATGCCATCGTTCCTTATGCCACTGAGTATCGTGCCAATCGTGTTGCACTCAATTCAAATACTTTCAGTAATAATCTCGAAATCAGCAATAACGTTGAAAATGTCGTCCCAATCAAAGGGGCAATTGCCAGAGCAACGTTTAACACCAGTTTAGGTGTACGAGCACTCATCACCTTATCCCATAACGGCAAGTTTATACCGTATGCAAGTAGTGTGATCGAAAAGGAAAGTTCAGCCACCAGCATCGTTGCAGACGATGGCCGGGTTTATTTAACTGGGCTTCCGCTCAAAGGTACTCTGGAAGTGAATTGGGGCGAATCTGCTGAAGGAAAATGTTTGGCAAACTACGATATTTCAGACATGGACCTCAGCAAACCCGTTATTCAATTTGATCTTGAATGTCAATAAGGAGAGATCATATGAAATTTAAGCTTTTAATTTCCAGTATGTTGCTGCTTGCTTCAGCCCAATCTTTTGCAGTTGTCTGTTGGAACAGTAAAGGGAATGGTGTGGTGGATGACGTTTTTTATGATCTATCCAATAGTTTCAGCAGCTCGAATAATGCTGTAGGTAAAATTGTAGAGCTTAAAAAGAATTTTTCTTCGCAAGTTTATGGAACTTGCCCGGCTCATAATTCCAATATTAGTCGAAATAGAACCATGCGTAGTTATGTTTCCGACCTCTCTGTGATAGAAACGATTGATCGATATAAATACTTACCGATCAACGACTATCTGGTCGGTGCCATGAAAATTACCGATAGCTTTGCGGGGGATTTTTATCCTCCTGCAAATTATGTACAGATGGGTACAGATCCCAATGTAAGTAAAGGCCAACCCTTTGGTATTTGGGATTCAAACTTTACCTTCCGCCTCAAGGTGATTAAACCCTTTATTGATTTTGTGCCTATCCCGAAAAAAACCATGTTTACCGTTTATGTGACAACGGGTTCAGCAGATCCATTAAGTATCCCTGTTTATAAGATCAGTTACAGCGGTTCTATTTCGGTTCCACAAAGCTGCAAAATTGGCACAGGTGACTTTTTAGAAATTAAGTTTGGGGAAATCCCAGCCTATGCCTTTAGTCAGGCGGGTCCTGGCAATAAACCCAACAATGTCAATAAACAGAGTCATACCTTAGCGATTCAATGTACCAATATTGATGCCCAAGCAATGCTGACACTTCGGCTTGAGGCTGAAAAAGCCACTGGAGATATGATGATCTCAGATAATCCAGATATTGGCTTTAAGATGTCAGATCAAAATGACAATGTGTTGTTGCCCAATAATATCAATAGTGTGATTCCATTTAATCTTAAACAACAGCCAGCAAATGTGACCATCAAAGCTTGGCCCGTCAGTATCACTGGAAATAAACCAGAAATTGGTCCGTTTAAGTCTAGAGGATATCTCAGAGTGGATTTTGATTAGGAGACAACAATGAAAAATAGAGCAAGATATATGGCTGCTGCCACAATAATATGTTGTTTAAATATTCATCAGCTCTCTCATGCTCAAAATACCAATGTAGAGCTAGGTCGGGTGAATATTGAGCTTTCAGGAATCGTGACGACAGCAACCTGTGGCGTATTAAGTTCTGAACAGGATAAATATATTCAGCTTGGAAGCGTTGCAAGCAAAGACTTACCTAATATCGGTAGTCAATCAAAACCAACCCCGATTCATTTTGAGATGAGTAACTGTCCCCCGAATGGATCTGTGACCATCACTTTTGAAGGGCCTCGAAATAACGAAAATGCTGAACTTTTAGCGCTCGATGCCTTAGCCAATAAAGCTGAAAATATTGCCATAGAAATCCGAGATCAAGATAAAAAAAGATTGCCTTTAGGCAAGAAAAGCGAAGCTTTTAGCACAGACATCAATGGCAATGTTTCGGCACTCTTTTATGCAAATTATATCGTGACCAAAGCACAAGCCCTCGCAGGGATTGCAAATGCAAATGCTCAGTTTTCTATTCAATATGATTGAGCATATATCACGATTTATTATTGACGGTTAATACGATTGAGTATTCAAACTTTTTAAAGCACAGGGTTAGGAACTCATCCTTTTCATTTGAATGGCATAAAAAATAGCGGAGGACTTTATCTATTTTCATCATTCAAATTTCCACATTGCTTTAAAGAAAAATGAAGACCTCACACATAACGACAAATCTTTGATTACTTTAAATAAAAAATAAATACACAGAAACATCGAATGAATATTGGGAGAATTCATGAAAACTTTTTTTAAAATAAAAAGTGTTAATAAAGGAATGGCACTTTTATTAGACGATTTCTGTAAAAAAAAAGGCTTAGATGTTTCAAGCGATGCTGAATATCCACTCAATGATCAGCTACCGTTTGGCGAATGGCTCAAAAGAATAAAACAAATCAACAAACAATATCCCAAAGTGGGTATTGGATTAGACATCGGTGCTTTGGTTCAGCCCAAACATATCGGCATCGTGGCTTATATGGCTCAGTCGAGTGATACATTATTTGATTATATTGAAATACTGTCTCAATACGAAAAGCTTTGGTTTAATTATATTCCCAAAAAAGTGCTTATTGAGGAAAACCACTTTTCAATCTCATGGGATAAACCTGCATATTTACAAGTGGGTTTATATCTAGAAGAAACCACCATCGTTGAAGAAATACAAGTGTCTAGCCTTTTTCACCACTTACAACAACTGACCGATTCAGATGCAAGTGTTTTTCATTGTCTAGAACTTGCCATACCCAAACCCAATGACACAAAAAAATACCAACAACTGTTCAATTGCCCGATTAAATTTAATACAAAGCAAACTCGGATTGTCATACCGAATTCTCTATTGGAAACCAAATTAAAATATTATGACCCTATTCTTTTAGAAATATTGTTGAATCATGCCAACATATTACTCAGTAAAATGCCTCAGGAGGATTCTTTCTTAGAATTGGTTAATCTGAGTATGCTACAAGCACTTGAAAATAATAATGTGCAAATTCACTCTATTGCCAAATCATTAAATATTTCTGCGAGAGCACTACAAAAATATTTAAAAAATAGAGACCTTTCATTTAAAGAAATCCTCAGTAATATTCGTCAAAATCTAGCCAAGAAATATCTCCAAAATCAAAACTTATCCATCACAAAAGTTGCCTTTTTACTTGCCTATAAGGACCAAACCTCATTTAATCGTGCTTTTAAAGCTTGGAACGGCGTTTCTCCTTCTACGTGGAGAAAGCAAAATATCAATAAAAAATTAGATGTAAATGAAAAGCATACTGTAAATGAAAGCTTTGAAACTGAGCTCAGTACACATGATGTTCAACTCAGCTAAAATAAGCCAAATCTCGCTCAAATAACCTAGAACATCCAACTTAAGTTATTGTTTTCTTTTTATAGACTGGCATGATGAAAGCAAAAGCCCAACATAAAAAACAAACTTTGTAGTGTTGGTTTTACCCTTAACCTACAAAGTTTGCTGCTTGTTCTGAGCTGTTCAATGATGATTTAATCCAAATGGACGGCCATACGCTTCGCGGTTTTATTCTTGCGTGTCACCATCAGACCACAAATCACCACAATGGAAGTTACCCCTAAGGACAAAGTCGTTTCATAACTATATTGAGGCGATAAAAACATATAGCCCAATACACTCATAATCACCACGATGACAAACCACGTCAGCCAAGGAAATAACCACATTTTAAAGGTCACTTGAGCGCCTATTCTTTCCAGTTTAGCTCTTGAGCGTAGTTGTGACACAGCAATGACTAAATAAACCACCAAGGCAATTGAACCCGTTGTTGAAAGTAAAAATCCAAAAACTTGCCCTGGGAACATATAATTCACGGCGCAACAAATCAGTCCAACAAAGGTTGAAGCAAACACTGCGATCGTTGGTACACCTGCATCATTAATTTTAGTCACAACTTTCGGCGCTTCTTGACGTGCACCCAATGCAAACAGCATCCGTGAAGAGGTATATACAGCCGCATTCATACAACTTGCCACCGCGATAAACACCACCATGTCCATAATCAATTTGGTTTGCGGCACATTGAGGCTGACCAAGACATACTGAAATGTCCCTAATTTTTGTAAATCAGGCGAACGCCAATCGACTAAAGCCACTGCTAGAAAAATCGAAACAACAAAGAATAAAATAATACGATACAGCACTAAATTGGTGGCACGTTTAATTTTCTCTTGTGGATTTTTAGACTCTGCCGCTGCAATCGACAGAATTTCAACACCAAAAAATGAAAACGCCGAAATTAAAATAGCCGAAAGAACGCCACCCATACCATGCGGCATAAAACCGCCATTTGAAAATAAATGCCCCACACCACTGACATCGCGCGCCAAAGGCCAAAGCCCAAATACAGCCGATGCACCAATCACAATAAACAGCAGTATCGCAACCACTTTAATTAAAGCAAACCAAAACTCAAACTCACCAAAACTTTTAGTACTAAAGAAATTGGCTAAACTGAGTAAAATAATAAAAGCAAAAGCATAAATAGCACTGGAAACTTGAGGAAACCACGCATGTAAAATTTCAGCACCAGCAATTGCTTCGATGGGAATCACTAAAACCCAAAACCACCAATACAACCAGCCCACAGTAAAGCCTGCCCAAGGCCCAATTGCTTTACGCGCATAGGTAGAAAATGAACCTGTATCTGGTTGTGCAACGGCCATTTCACCGAGCATACGCATCACCAGAAAAACGATAATACTGGTAATAATATAAGCCAGTACAGCCGCAGGACCTGCTTTGGCAATTGCAGCTGAAGAGCCGACAAATAAACCTGCACCAATAACGCCACCGATACTAATCATCGTGATATGTCGGTTGGAAAGTCCTTCACCTAATTTTGTTGTTTTAACACCATTCATATTTTATTCCTTAAAAATACTTTTAAAATCGTGATTTACATTATTAAATCCTTATTCAAAAGAGAGAAAATCGATGACCTTCCCTCTATACAGCAAAAATTAATCTAAAGTGGGCATTGAAAACTGCTTGGCTTCACGAACGTGTGTAGATGGCCAACGTTGGGTAATGGTTTTACGGCGCGTATAAAAACGTACTCCATCTGGCCCATAAGCATACAAGTCACCAAATAACGAACGCTTCCAGCCACCAAAACTATGATATGCAACAGGTACGGGCAATGGCACATTTACACCGACCATTCCCACTTGGATATGATGGGTAAAATAGCGTGCGGCTTCCCCATCACGGGTATAAATACAGGTACCATTTCCATACTCATGATCATTGATTAACTGCATCGCTTGTTGCATGGTTTCTACACGAATCACCTGTAAAACAGGACCAAAAATTTCTTGCTGATAACTGGTCATGTCTGATGAAACCTGATCAATTAGCGTCGGGCCAACAAAAAATCCAGTTTCATAGCCGATAGGTTTGGCATCACGACCATCGACAACGATTTTAGCACCTTGCTGTTCAGCACTTTGGATAAAAGCTTGAACTTTATCTTTATGTGCTTGAGAAATGAGCGGTCCAAAGTCATTTTGTTGATTTGCATAATGACCAAACTTGAGTTGTTGCATTTCTTGGCTAAGTTTTTCAATCACCAGATCAGCAATTTCATCGCCAATTGCCACTGCAACAGACAAAGCCATACAGCGTTCACCAGATGAGCCAAAAGCTGCACCTAATAATGAGTTCACCACATTATCGATATCTGCATCAGGCATGATAATGGCATGATTTTTTGCCCCACCTAAGGCCTGACAGCGTTTGCCTGCCGAGGTTGCTGTGCGATAAATATATTCAGCAATCGGGGTTGAACCAACAAAGCTGATCGCTTGAATGTTTGGATGATGTAATAAGGCATCCACTGCTTGTTTATCACCATTGATGACGTTAAACACACCATCGGGTAAACCAGCCTGTTTAAGTAATTCCGCCAAATATAATGCTGCTGATGGGGTTTTTTCAGAGGGTTTTAAAATAAAGCAGTTCCCACAAACAATCGCCATTGGAAACATCCACAATGGGACCATTGCTGGAAAATTAAATGGTGTAATCCCAGCAACCACGCCTAAAGGTTGAAATTCGCTCCATGAATCAATATCTGGGCCAACATTTTTTGAGTATTCACCTTTTAAAAACTCAGGTGCACCACATGCATACTCAACATTTTCAATTCCGCGTTGTAACTCGCCCTGTGCATCATGACAAATTTTTCCATGTTCTTGTCCAATCAACTCACAAAGTTTTTCAGCATTCTCTTCTAGCAGTTGTTTAAACTTAAACATCACTCGTGCACGTTTAATCACAGGGGTATCACGCCATGCTGGAAAAGCCTGTTGTGCAATTTGAACCACCTGATTGACCAATGCAGTATCGGCAAGCGCAACTTCTTTGCTGATCTTGCCTGTTGCTGGATGGTATACAGCTTGTGTTCTTGAGGTCTTGGTTACAAGTCCCCCTTGAATAAAATGCCCAACCAGCGTGATCGGTTGTACTGCTTCAGCTGTCTCAGTATTAGACAACTCGCCACCACTAAAATTTTCTAAATTGTTCATTACCTTTCCTTGTCTATTTGTTCCGTGTTTATTTGCTTAGGGACTCATCCTATTTATTTCACTTGATAAAGTGCCTCGCCTACAGCATTCATTAAACGGGTTAATTGTGCTTCTGTGGTGTTAAACATTGGGCCAAACTGAAGGGTATCGCCGCCAAAACGCACATAGAAACCTGCTTTCCACAGCTTCATTCCAATTTCAAAACCTCGAATCGTGGCATCACCATCACGCGGTGCCAATTGCAACGCACCAATCAATCCGCAGTTACGGATGTCGACAATATGGGGGGAACCTTTTAATTCATGGACAAGCTTTTCAAAACTTGGTGCTAAGTCAGCAGATTGAGAAATTAAATTTTCTTGTTCAAGTACATTCAGCGTTGCTAGAGCAGCGGCACAGGCAACAGGATGGGCCGAATAGGTATAGCCATGGGTGAATTCAATCGCATGTTCAGGTAGGTCTTGCTGCATAAATGCATTGTAAATTTCACGGCTTGCCACCACCCCACCTAACGGAATTGCGCCATTGGTAATCTGTTTAGCAAAGGTCAAAAGGTCTGGTGTAACCCCAAAATATTCTGCCGCAGTCCATTTACCGATACGCCCAAAGCCAGTAATCACCTCATCAAAAATCAGTAAAATATCGTGTTGGTCACAAATTTCTCTCAAGCGTTGTAAATAACCAACTGGTGGCACGATACAGCCTGCTGAACCTGAAATAGGCTCTACAATCACTGCTGCAATATTAGAAGCATCATGTAATTCAATCAGCTTGAGCATTTCATCTGCCAGCTCAACCCCACCCGTCTCAGCACAGCCTTTGCTAAAACTTAAATGCGCCTGTAAGGTATGAGGCAAATGATCCACATCCATCAATTGACCAAACATTTTACGATTTCCGCCAATACCGCCTAGACTGGTCCCCGCCACGTTTACACCGTGATAGCCACGCGCCCGCCCAATCAATTTGGTTTTGCTTGGTTTGCCTTGAATACGCCAATATGCACGAGCCATCTTGATCGCAGTATCCGCAGATTCTGAACCTGAGTCGGTAAAAAATACGTGTTGCAGTTTTTCAGGCATCAGCTGAACAATTTTTTCAGCCAATTGAAAAGATAAAGGATGTCCAAATTGGAATGCAGGTGAATAATCTAATTTTGCCAATTGCTTACTCACAGCCTGTTGGATTTCAGGCCGTGTATGCCCTGCACCACACGTCCATAGCCCTGACAATGAGTCATAAATCTCACGCCCAGTACTGTCAATTAAATACGATCCTTTAGCACCCACGATCATACGCGGATCTTTATGGAAATTACGATTTGCAGAAAATGGCATCCAATGGGCTTGATAATTTAAGTTCATCTGCACATTTGACTGACTGGCTTCCAATGCGTCATCGCGGTCATTTGATGTATCGATATCAAACATAAGCACTCTTCTTGTTTTGTGGTTATCTCTTGAGTGTACAAAGCGCGATAGTTTTGATAAATTCAAAATATCTTGAGTTTAGATATAAAAAAGCAAAACTAAATGAAACCTAAAAAATTAAACCAAGTCACTGATTTTGATATAAAGTTACTTAAAATATTTAAAACAGTCTGTGATTGTCACAGCTTCACTGCTGCCGAAAGTATCCTTGGGATTAGTCGTTCTGCGATTAGTTTACATATGAGTGATCTGGAAAATCGCTTAGGGATTCGCCTCTGTCAGCGCGGTCGAGCAGGCTTTTCCATCACCGATGAAGGTCGGGAAGTTTTAGAATATATTGAGGTACTGACCGCTTCGATAGAGGACTTTCGTGCCAAAATCAATCAAATGCATAATCAGCTCAAAGGTGAATTTAATATTGGGATTATTAATAACTTAGTCACGATGCCCAGTGCTTATATCACCAACACATTGGCACAGCTTGCGGAAGAAAATACTGAGGTGGTTATTAATATTAGTATGAGCACACTGTCAGATATTGAGTGTCGTGTTTTGGACAATCGCTTACACGCTGGGGCGATTCCTTTGGTAAGTCCATTGTCAGGTCTAGATTATTTTCATTTATATAACGAAGAGTCTTCACTCTATTGTGGACAAAACCACCCGCTCTTTCAGCATTTAGGTGAAATAAGTTTAGATGACTTAAAACGATGCAATACAGTTCTTCCGAATTATGCCATTACCCCTGATGCAATGAAGTTACATCAACTGTTAAACTGTTCAGCGACAGCGAGTGACCGAGAAGGTATCGCATTTCTGATTCTTTCAGGAAAATTTATGGGTTTTTTACCCGATCATTATGCGAAAAAATGGGTTCAAGATGGTTTGATGCAACCCATTTTACAAGAGATGATGCATTACAGTACGCCGATATGCCTGATTACACATAAAGGGAAAAATTACAATATTATCTTAAAAACCTTTATGGATATATTAAAGAAAACCGTTCAACCGATAAAATAATATACAACCATTTAAAACATTTTAAAATTTGGTTATTTTTAATACGAGTTAAGATATAATCCGACTAAAATAATCAGATTATATTTTAACTTACTACGCAGAATATTATTTAATTTATGCTATATCAACAATATATTGCATAGCTTAATTGATTTAATAATAATCTACCACCAATATTTTATGCTGATCACTTTCCAAATCTTGAATTTTTAAATGCGCCATACTATTGGCTTTTTTATCAACTAAGCTATTGAAATTAAAGCTATCTATTGTTGTGGTTTTTCTCAACACATCAATCGTATTATCAATCGCTTTGCAATTAGAATTATTAGAATCCTTTTCACATGTAAATTCTACAATCTGCCCTTGAAAATGAATCTCCTCTGCATAAGTAGCTAAACTTAAACTCGATATCGTTGTAAATGTTATTAATAAAAAGGATAGTTTTTTATTTAACTCCATCTCATTCCCCTCTAAAGAAATGGTGTAGTTAATTAATTACATAACCTTATTATTAATACAAGATTTTCCAAGCAATAAATAAAAAAATAATTTTAAAAAATATGATTTACGTCAATTAATCATATTCAATTGTGACGGTTGCCATAGCTCGGACTTTTCCGGGCATCACTTTGGTTGCAGTCTGATAGTAACGCGCAGTCATTGGCACATTGTATTGAATATTATCATTTGACTTTAACGTACCTAATTCCAGCTTGTCATTTTTAGCAATCACTTTATTAGAATTTTTATATTGTGAAAGCAATTGTACGCCAACACCTGATGCACTGCTTCCTGCGGTATTCGTATTTGCAAGTACATTTTGAGTACTACTACTCACAGCATCATAATCAAAGCTTAGGCTGATTTTATTACTTTCTTCATAACCGCTAGGGTTTTTACCGCCATTACACAAAATATTGAGATCAAAGGCTTGCTCACCTTGAGTTGAACCCACACCTTTAAAATCAACCTTATTTACAGTTGGCAACGTCACAGTTTTATTAATATTTCCCAATATTTCACATGAAGAAGACGCAATAGTAATTGCATTCCCATATACCGTACTGGTTAACCAAGGTGGGCTTTGACGTTCGCCGGAACGGTAACTACTATATGTGCCTGGAACTAGTGCACCAGATCCTGTTGATGTCGCCGTTTTAACAATTTCAACAATAAAAAAACCTTCTGCCAGAACACGTCTGCCACTCGCACTTCGTGTGTAAGGATAATAATCGGCAAAACCAGGAGCTGTTGGCGCTTCTCGGTATAAGCGAATACCAATTCCATCAATATTGGTGTTATAAACCGAATTACCGATAGGACTAAGTGAATAGTTTTGAGTTAAAACAGCGCCAAGTGTGCCATAACTACCACAACTATACGTCGAACCATTGGGTCTAATTGGAAAAGAGGCTTTGCGTAAAACCTTTCCGACAGGATCACTTGGTCTCACTACAACACGACCAACAGACATGCTCACATCAACAGTAGAAAAACCACGATCTGGTATACATGCAGCATATGTCCCTGAACTCACAGTCCCAGCAATGAGCAAGAGAATACGATTTAAAACTTTACCGTTCATTGACATACACCTTCCGCCATAATCATATTTTGCTTTTTGTCTGCTGCTTGCGCAGAAACATCATATTGAATGTGGCATTGCTCGTTAGCATTTTCGCCCCATTTCACTGTAACTGAGTCTGCTGTAGTATTGGTTCTTAAATAAACCATACTCCCTTGAGCAACCATTCCAATATTTTCACCTTTTGTATCAAATACTTCTGCCGCAAAAGGTAAAGTTTCACCATTTTGTTTTTTACTACGAATATAAATTGCTTTACCAATTTTCGTCGCAAAACTCACTTGTGAAATTGAACCTGCATAGGGTGCGATACGCTGACTTGTACCATCTAACTCTACATCTGTCGACATGCCTTGAGGGTCAAGGGTAATGTCATTTAAACGATATGGTGTTACATATGGAATCACCGCATAACCAGATTTATTAATACTTAAACCTGTCGCATTATTCACTTTAGCACCGGCAGCTTCAGGTGCATACACCAAGACCATGGTTTGCCCCTGATCTGGTCCAAACAAGACACCTTCAGGATGAGCAACAATATTACCACGTGCAGTTAACATTGCTTGTTGATAACCGTCAGCCGCACTGAATGATCCGCCAACAGTCGCGTAGTTGGTGCGATACTGAGCATTTAAATTGGCGCTTGGATTATCACCATAGCGTGTCGATACAGATGTACCATAGTTAAAACGATCGCCAACAACGCCGCTCACACCGACAGTCGCATTATCTTGTGTCATAATCGAGTTAAGGTTCGCTGAGCTTTTCTTAAATGAAAGTGGTAAGGACATGGTCAGCATATACTCAGTATCACTATTGCTGATACTTGTGGCATTGTTTTCAACAATACGTTTAATTGCCGACAAACCATAAGTCAAACCACGATAGCTGTTGCTATAACCGACTTGATATTGACGGGTTGTTTCCTGACGATTCCAGTAATCTACCCACGAACCTGTTGCATAAATGTTGCCAAAATCACGTGGTAAACCCTGATTCAGGGTGATCTGAAATTCACTGCGCTGTTTACCTACATGAGCTGAACTAATACCTTTATTGTCGAGGTCTTGTACCAATATCGCATCACGTAACTTGTAAAAGTTTTCTGTAGAATAGCGATATGCAGCCAAAGTCAAATTGGTATCTGTTGGGGTAATTAATTTACTATAGCTAATTCGGAAACTTTGCCCACTTTCACTTTTACGACGTTCAAAATCTGCTTGTGAATGCGTCACATCGAGAGCAATTGCACCAATCGGTGTTGCAAAAGCACTGCCCAATGTCACTGCTGAATAGTCTTCTGAGAACTGCACACCACCATAAGCCGTGATCGAGTTATTAATACCGCGTTGATACTTCCCTTGTACAATAAAAGGATCTAGATCTATATCTTTATCGCGGAATTGACCCATTGACACAGAATAACGGCTCATTCCTGGACGTAGCATTTGTACAACAGAGGCGTAAGGAATTGAATAGCGTTGAATCTCACCATTGGCTTCTAAAATAGAAACTTCGAGTTCACCACCAAACCCTGTCGGATAAAGGTCATTGATTTCAAAACTCCCCGGTGCAACGGTTGTTTGATAAATCAATTGACCTTGCTGACGTACTTCAACCTTAGCATTGGTTTTTGCATTTCCGCGAATACGGGGTGCATAACCAATCATACTGTTGGGTAACATGCGGTCATCACTAGAAAAATCGAAACCACGATAGCCAAATGAATCAAAGATTTCACCATCGGTAAAGCTTTCACCTAAAGTCAACACGCCACGGTATTGCGGGAAAGCGCGTTGTACATAGGTGCTAATCGCATCATAACTCGATTTAGATTGATTATCTGTAGTCGTGCGGTCTTGCCATTGCCATTGACCATTATGGCGCAATTGCCAACCTGCCAAATTTGCACCAGCGGTTACCGAAGTAAACGCATTTGTGGTTTCTTCCCCACCTTGGATTTTATTAAATGTTTTATATGCACTGGCATTATAAGAAAGAAATGCAGCATTGATCCCACGATCCCAAACACTTGGGTCGACATAGCCTTGCGCATTTTTTTGCATCGCAACTTGCGGAATCGAAATATCGACACGTAAGCGTGAAGTATCAAATTCATAAAAAGAATCTTCAACCCACTGTTCGATTTTCTGACAACCTGTCAAAGCAAAGCTTTCGCCTTTTTTTAACACCTCTGCTTTAACGCCATATTCTAATAATTGGTTTGAGCTAAAGCAGGTAAAAGCATTTTGATTATTTTCAGTTGCTTTAAACACCATACGGTGTTTACCAAACCAGTTACCATTGACATAAATATCCACATTATAGTCACCTGGTAACACAGGATTGCCATATTTAAAGCGATTTACATCTATCTTTTTGGCATCGCCAATTAAAAAAGCCGAATCAAATTCTGCTTCTGCAGCAGTCGGAGACTTTTCAGCCTCTTTTAAGTCAGTTTCAGATGCATTAACTAAAGCAGGAATGCTGAGCGTAATAACCCCACAAGCCACATAGTAACTGATATGTCGCTTGATCCACTTGTAGCTTTGTTCATTTTTTTGCATAAAGAAGTCTGCCTATCAACAAATGAATAGGTTTTTTTACTCGCTTACTCTCAGATAAATGAAATGATTAAATCATCATTACGAAGGTGCTTTAAATTTCTTGTATTGAAGAAATTTAAAGACTTGATCAATCTATTAAAATTTAATATTTCGCTCTACACGACCACCATAATCATTGATTGTGGTAAAGGTCATCTTAGCGACATTGGAATTTTTTAAACTCACCGTTCCATCAGAAAATGGTTTCAACATTAAACCTTGTGAAATCAAATCAACGCGTTTGCCTGATTGATCTTGCATAATAGAAGTCAAGGTAATATGAAATGGTGTTGGGTTTTTTACGGTTAACTGAGTACCGTTATTGCTCCACTGTAATTTTTCAGGTGCCAAAGCGACATCTTCTTTAAGTCCAGCTGGGCGATAAAAAAACTTTATACGCGATCGAATCGCAAGTTGTAAAAAGTTATCTGGTACAACATTCTGATCTTTCGCAGAAGGCTTTGGTGGGATATCGAGAATATTTAACCAAAATAGCGTTTCTTGAGTTTTACTTAACTCATTTGCATTCGGCAAACTGGTAATACGTAAAGACTGCCCTTTTTTTGCTTCCACACGCGATATAGGCGGTGTAATCATAAAAGGCGCTTTCGATTGATCTGGAGTAGATTTTGCATCTCCCTCATCAATCCATGCTTGAACCAATGCAGGATTATTTCCGTTATTACTTACCTGTAAAGTAATTTCACGTGCATCAGATGGATAGATAACACGAGTACCATGAATGATGATTTCAGCATTCGCTGCACCAAACGGAATTAAAAATGCGAGTAAACCTTTTTTAAGAAAGGAATGATTCAAGAACATAACGATTATCTCTATATCTAAAATAAAGTAAAAGAGCTAGGTTGCTAGACAACCTAGCTCCGTACCATTCAATAAAAAATTATTGATAGATAATAGTATATTGAACAGACGTTGTTACTTTACCAGCAGCAGATGCATCAGTTGCATAATATTCAGCATAGTAATTAAGATCAGCTGCACCTTTGTCTGCAACGTCTACCCATTGAGAGTTAGTTTGCGTGCCAGAAGCACCAGCAGCAAGTACAGGAATGAATTGGTTATTTGAACCTAACAATTGAACTTGAACGTTTTTCGCGCCAGTTGCATCTGTGTTGTTTAAACGACCAGTACCAAAATCAACTGTTGAACCTGGTTCAAAATAAGTTGCAACTTTGCCTTCAGAGCAGTTAGCCAAGTTGATTGTGAATGGCGTACGGCCCGCGATATCACCAGTTTTAGCAAGAGTTTGCTTAGAAACTGTTGGAAGCGTTACTGTGAAATCTTTACCTTGTGGAGTCACGATATCACAAGTTTTGTCAGTTACTAAACCGTTGATTGTGATTGTACCATCTGCTGCGAAAGCGCTAGACATTGCTAAAATTGAAACTGATGTTGCTAAAAAAATATTTTTCATACCAAGTATCCTATACAGACAAAAAAATGATTCGTTTTGGTCGATGGGTATTATGCACAC